>NZ_BAAJYS010000325.1:0-3717 GCF_057543315.1 Acidovorax sp. KPB24-07 | reverse complement strand
CAAGCTGCTGGCCGACAACAACCTGTCCGTGTCGGCCGTGGCCGGCACGGGCAAGGATGGCCGCGTGACCAAGGGTGACGTGCTGGGTGCCGTGGCATCGGGCACGGGCAAGGCCGCTGCGGCCGCACCGAGCGCGATCCCCACCGGCGTGCCCACCAAGGCGCTGCCGCAGGTGGCTGCGCCCACCGCCAAGGAAGACCTGAGCGGCCGCCCCGAGCAGCGCGTGCCCATGAGCCGCCTGCGCGCCCGCGTGGCCGAGCGCCTGCTGCAGTCGCAATCGACCAACGCCATCCTGACCACGTTCAACGAAGTGAACATGGCCCCGGTGATGGACATGCGCAAGAAGTTCCAGGACGCTTTCACCAAGGAACACGGCGTGAAGATCGGCTTCATGAGCTTCTTCGTGAAGGCGGCCGTGCATGCCCTGAAGAAGTACCCGGTGCTCAACGCCTCGGTCGACGGCAACGACATCGTCTACCACGGCTACTTCGACATCGGCATCGCCGTGGGCTCGCCCCGCGGCCTGGTGGTGCCCATCCTGCGCAATGCCGACCAGATGACGTTCGCCGACATCGAAAAGAAGATCGCCGAGTTCGGCCAGAAGGCCAAGGACGGCAAGCTGGGCATTGAAGAGATGACCGGCGGCACGTTCTCGATCTCCAATGGCGGCACGTTCGGCTCCATGCTGTCCACCCCCATCATCAACCCGCCGCAGTCGGCCATCCTGGGCGTGCACGCCACCAAGGACCGTGCCGTGGTGGAAAACGGCCAGATCGTCATCCGCCCGATGAACTACCTGGCCATGTCGTACGACCACCGCATCATCGACGGCCGTGAAGCCGTGCTGGGCCTGGTGGCCATGAAGGAAGCGCTGGAAGACCCCTCGCGCCTGCTGTTCGACATCTGATCCCCCTGGATGGACCCGCCCGCGTGGCCCGGCCGTTGGCCGCGCCCGCCGGTGGGTCTTTCTTCAACTGATTGAGTGAGATTGACATGAGCAAACAATTCGACGTGATCGTGATCGGCGGCGGCCCTGGCGGCTATATCGCTGCCATCCGTGCCGCGCAACTGGGCTTCAACGTGGCCTGCATCGACGAGTGGAAGAACGGCAAGGGCGGCCCCGCACCGGGCGGCACCTGTACCAACGTGGGCTGCATTCCCTCCAAGGCGCTGCTGCAGTCGTCCGAGCATTTCGACCAGGCCAACCACCACTTCGCCGACCATGGCATCGAGGTCAAGGACGTGCGCATGGACGTGGCCAAGATGATCGCCCGCAAGGACAGCGTGGTGAAGCAGAACAACGACGGCATCCTGTACCTGTTCAAGAAGAACAAGATCACGTTCTTCCACGGCCGTGGCTCGTTCGTGAAAGCCGCCGACGGTGGCTATGAAATCCGCGTGGCCGGCGCTGCCGAAGAGTCCATCACCGGCAAGCAGATCATCCTGGCCACGGGCTCCAACGCCCGCGCGCTGCCTGGCGTGCCGTTCGACGAAGAGCACATCCTCTCCAACGACGGTGCCCTGCGCATTGGAGAGACACCCAAGAAGCTGGGCCTGATCGGCGCCGGCGTGATCGGCCTGGAAATGGGCTCGGTCTGGCGCCGCCTGGGTGCCGAAGTGACGGTGCTGGAAGGACTGCCCACGTTCCTGGGCGCGGTGGACGAGCAGATCGCCAAGGAAGCCAAGAAGGCGTTCGACAAGCAGAACCTCAAGATCGAGCTGGGCGTGAAGATCGGCGAGATCAAGACCGGCAACAATGGCGTGAGCGTGGCCTACACCAATGCCAAGGGCGAAGCCCAGACGCTGGAAGTGGACAAGCTCATCGTGTCCATCGGCCGCGTGCCCAACACCATCGGACTCAACGGCGAAGCCGTGGGCCTGCAGCTGGACGAGCGCGGCGCGATCGTGGTCGATGCCGATTGCAAGACCAACCTGCCGGGCGTGTGGGCGGTGGGCGACGTGGTGCGCGGCCCGATGCTGGCGCACAAGGCCGAAGAAGAGGGCGTGGCCGTGGCCGAGCGCATCGCGGGCCAGCACGGCCATGTGAACTTCAACACCATCCCCTGGGTGATCTACACCAACCCCGAGATCGCCTGGGTGGGCCGCACCGAGCAGCAGCTCAAGGCGGACGGCGTGAAGTACAAGGCCGGCACGTTCCCGTTCCTGGCCAACGGTCGCGCCCGCGCGCTGGGCGACACGACCGGTATGGTCAAGTTCCTGGCGGACGCGGCCACGGATGAGATCCTGGGCGTGCACATCGTCGGCCCGATGGCCAGCGAACTGATCGCCGAAGCCGTGGTCGCCATGGAGTTCAAGGCCAGCGCCGAAGACATCGCGCGCATCTGCCACGCCCATCCGAGCTTGAGCGAAGCCACCAAGGAAGCGGCCCTGGCCGTGGACAAGCGCACGCTGAACTTCTGACCCCGGGACTTTAGGTAAAAATGGCTGCCTGCGCTTGAAATACTAGCGCAGGCAGCTATCTTTTTTATAGCGTTTGGAGTGTGCGTGTGAATGTGAAGCAGGCGTATGAGGCGGAACTGGCCAGCAAGGGCTACCAGAGCGATCCGGCCCAGTTGCGCGCCGTCGAGGCGTTGCAGCGGTGTGCCGACGATTGGGCGCTGTACAAGGAGCGCCGCTCCAACGCCTTGAAGAAGCTCATCAACCGGCCCGAGGTGCCGCGCGGCGTGTACATGTACGGCGGCGTAGGGCGGGGCAAGAGCTTTCTCATGGACTGCTTTTTCAACGCCGTGCCCATCCGCCGCAAGGTGCGGCTGCATTTCCACGAGTTCATGCGCGAAGTGCACCGCGAACTGGCGGGGCTGCAGGGCACCGTCAATCCGCTGGACGTGCTGGGCGAGCGCATTTCCAAGCGCTACAAGCTCATCTGCTTCGATGAGTTCCATGTGGCGGACATCACCGACGCGATGATCCTGCACCGCCTGCTGGCGGCGCTTTTTCGACAACGGCGTGGGTTTTGTCACCACCTCCAATTTCGAGCCCGACGGGTTGTACCCCGGTGGGCTGCACCGCGACCGCATCCTGCCCGCCATCGAACTGCTGAACCAGCGGATGGAGGTGGTCAACGTGGACAACGGCACCGACTACCGCCGCCGCACGCTGGAGATGGTGCGGCTGTACCACACGCCGCTGGGACCCCAGGCCGATGCGGAGATGTCCGAGGCGTTCGACCAACTGGCCGAAGTGCGCGACGAAGACCCGGTGCTGCACATCGAGGCACGCGAGATCCGTGCGCGCCGCAAGGCCGGCGGCGTCGTCTGGTTCGATTTCAGCGTGCTGTGCGGTGGCCCGCGCTCGCAGAACGACTACCTGGAAATCGCCACGCAGTTCCACACCGTGCTGCTGTCGGACGTGCCCCACATGCCCGTATCGATGGCGTCGCCGGCCCGGCGCTTCACGTGGCTGGTGGACGTGCTGTACGACCGGCGCGTCAAGCTCATCCTGTCCGCCGCCGTGCCCCCCGAAGCGCTGTACACCGAGGGCCCGCTGGCCCATGAATTTCCGCGCACCGTCTCCCGGCTGAATGAAATGCAGTCCAAGGAATTCCTGGATCTGGAGCGGCGCGTGGTGGACACCGGATTGACGTAACCTCTTTTCTCGCCATGCCATCCTTCCAACGCCTTTTCCTTGCCACCGCACTGGCGCTCGCCTCGACGCTGGCTGCGGCCCAGTCACCGCTGGCCGCATCGCGCGCCGCCG
>NZ_BAAJYS010000324.1:0-3724 GCF_057543315.1 Acidovorax sp. KPB24-07 | reverse complement strand
GTGGCGACGCGGATGCAGCCGCTGCCGTGCCTGGGACCGCAGTGGGGGCCGCGCTGGGGGCCGCACCCGCTGCGCCAGCCGCCATCGCGCCCATGCACAGCACTGCCAGCACCCAGGGGCGCGATCGATGGGAAAGGGACATGCCGATCTCCTTGAAATGGGGGGACGGTCGTGGGAGGGGCACCGCCAGCGGCGCCCCTCAATGGATGCAGCACGCGGGCGCCAGAACGGCCCCCACGCGTGCATCGCATGCCCCGCGTCAGTCCTGCAGCGCCGAGGCCAGTTGCTTCACGCGGGCCAGGTCGCCCTTGGCCACGCGGGCCACGCCCGTGCCGTACTCGGGATCGGCCTTGTACAGGAACGACAGGATGATGTGCTTGCTCTCGGCATCGGCGCCGGCCAGCGATTCGCCGAAGCTCTGGATCAGGTCCTCGCGGTCCTTCTTGCCGTAGCTGCGGTACAGATCACCGGCCTGCTTGAAGTTCTGCTCCTTGCCGATCTTGGCCTGCTGCGTGGTGCCGGACAGCGGCAACTGGCTGTAGCGCGCCGCCGAAACCTGCGGGCGGGGCTCCAGGCGGCTGGGCTCGTAGTTCACGCCGCTGGTCGTCTGCCCGAAGTTCAGCGTGCCGTCCTGGTTGCCGTTGTTCACGCCGACGCGGGGGCGGTTCACCGGCAGGCTCAGGCCGTTGGTGCCCACCCGGTACAGCTGCGTGTCGGCGTATGAGAACACGCGGCCTTGCAGCAGGCGGTCTTCCGAGGGCTCGATGCCGGGCACCACGTTGGCGGGCGCCATGGCGACCTGCTCGGTTTCCTGGAAGAAGTTGTCCACGTTCTTGTTCAGCACCATCTGGCCGATCTTGCGCTCAGGCACATCGGGCCAGATCTTGGTGGCGTCCAGCGCGTTGAACTCGAACTTGTTCAGGTCCTCGGGCTTGAGCACCTGCACGTACAGGTCCCACTTGGGGAAATCGCCCTGCTTGATCGCGTTGACCAGGTCGTTGGTCATGTGGCTGTAGTCCTTGGCCTGGACGGCGGCGACCTGCTTGGGGTCGAGGTTCTTCAGCCCCTGCAGGCTCTTCCAGTGGAACTTCACGTAGTGCACCTGGCCCTGGCTGTTGACCAGCTTGTAGGCATGCACTCCGTTGCCGTCCATGAACCGGTAGCCGGCCGGCGTGCCCTCGTTCGAATAGAGCAGCGTGAGCGTGCGCGTGGCCTCCGGCACGTGCGAGAAGAAGTCGAAACGGCGGGAATCGTCGTCCAGGTTGGTGCGGGGGTCCGGCTTGAACGCATGCACCATGTCGGGAAACTTGATGGCGTCGCGGATGAAGAAGGTGGGGAAGTTGTTGCCCACCAGATCCCAGTTGCCCTGGCTCGTGTAGAACTTGGTCGCGAAGCCGCGGGGGTCGCGCAGCGTCTCGGGGGAATGGTTTCCGTGCACCACGGAAGAGAACCGCACGAACACCGGGGTGCGTTCGCCGGCGCTGAACACCTTGGCCTGGGTCAGCGAAGACAGGTCTTCCGTCGCCACGAACTCGCCGCGCACGCCGGTGCCGCGGGCATGCACGACGCGCTCCGGAATGCGCTCGCGATCGAATCGCTGCAGCTTCTGGATCAGCTGCACGTCCTGCAGCAAGGTGGGGCCGTTCGGGCCGGCGGTCTGCGAATTCTGGTTGTCGCCCACCAGGGCGCCGTTGTCGCGCGTGAGGGCGGATTGGGCGAACGCCGCAGGCGCTACCAGCACGCCTTGCAGCACCAGCGCTGCGGTGAAGATTTTTCTGGTTGTCATGGAAACTCCGCTCCAGTCGTTAAGGGAAGCGAATGATCCACGTGGCGGAATGTCGCTCACAAGGGGGGTTTGGCTATGGCCGCGATGAATATTGCCGATGGGCCCCTCACAACCCTTTGGATGGAATGCCGTCAATGCCGGAAAGCGCGCGGACGGGCGCTATTAAAAAAATAGCAATTTACGAATCAAAACACCCCGCCGGTCGCTTTTTATTACATATCCGAAGCGCTTTCCGGGGTCTTTCGGTTAATTGCAGTCAGTCGAGCCAGCCCAGCAACGCCGCCTTGACCGCGGCCGCCGTCTTGTTGGGCGTCTGCAGTTTGGCAGTGGCGTTTTTGAGGTGAAACCGCACCGTGTTTTCGGAAACGTCCAGAATCTGCGCAATATCCGCCATGGTTTTCCCATCCGCCGTCCATTTGAGGGCTTCCAGTTCGCGCGGGGTCAGGAACGCCTTCTGGCGGGTGCCGTGCAGGGCTTTCATGGCACGGCCCATGGCCTCGTACGAGGCGCTTGCAAGGAACGACATGCGGGGCTCGTTCGCCTTGAGTTCCTCCTCTGCCAGGGGGACACGGGAGCGCACCAGGGTCAGAACGCCGCGCAGGCTGCCCACGCTCTGGTTGGCCTGCGACCAGCCGACCTTCAACCCATGGGACTGCGCTTCACGCCACAACTCGGGCGCCGAGGCGAAAAGCTCGTCGCTCCAGACCACGGGCCGCTCGGATTTGCGGCAATGGGCCACGGTGGGGTCGATATGGTGGTATTCGGCGACGGAATATCGCCTTTGCCACGCTTCCGGAAAATCGTCCACCTGGACCACCTGCGGGCGGGAGATGGGGACGGGAATGTAGAGGGTATACGCGCATCGCTCGAAACCCAATTCCGTCGCCGCGGACTTGATTTTGCCGAAGATTCTGTTCTTGCACGTCTCATTGGAGAAACATTCAGAAACCTTGTGCTGCCACGACTGCACTGCCATCACCACCCCTTTTTGATTAACTATTGATTAATCAGTCTACCCAGCAATGTTTTGGGAGGGCGCCCTTTTGCCATGCCGATTGGGATGCGCAATATGAAAACCGTGCATAACCCCACCCGATTCCAAGGACGCGCGGGGGGGCTGAACAGGGCTCAGCGGTGGGCCTGGATGGTCGCCAGAATGCCCAGGGTGAACATGCCGCACGCGGCCCATTGGGCAGGCGCCGGCCAGTGGCCGTCCCAGGCGAAGGAATAGAAGAGAGCGAACAGGGTCTCGCTCACGATCAGCTGGCCGCACAGGCTGGCGGACAGGCGCTGGCTGGCCACATTCCAGAGGATGGTGGCCAGCCAGGTCGCGCCCAGCCCGATCGCAAGGCAGACCAGCACAAAGGCGCCGAAACCTGGCTGCGCCGCCAGTTCTGCCAGAGGCGTGCCCTTCACCCCCCACAACAGCCATCCCCCCAGGCCCGTGGCCACGCCCAGCCAGTTGGCCCATTGGGTTGCGCCCACCTCCGGGTGGCGCTGCACCCAGGCCGAATTGAGGATGGCGAACGCCGTCCAGAAGACCAGTGCCACCAGCACGATGCCGATGCCGCGCCACCAGTACGCCCCGCCACCCGCAGCTGGCGATCCGCCCTCCCCGTGCGGCGCGAACGCCATCAGCGCCAGGCCCGCCAGGGTCAGGGCCAGCCCCGGCACCAGGGCCACCCAGCGCAGCCCCTTCGGCTTGCCCAGCAGCATGACCCACACCGGGATGGTGCCGATGATGAGGGCCGGCACCTCCACCCCCGCATCGCGGATCGCCAGCACCAGCAGCAGGTAGTAGCCAGTGAATCCCAGCACGCTCAGGCCCAGGGCGGCCCCGGCCTGGCGGGCGGTGGGCCAGCGCACCGCTCGGCGCGTGCCGGGGCGCAGGCCCCAGAGCAGCATGCCCACGGCCATGGCGCCGTAGGCCACGAAACG
>NZ_BAAJYS010000323.1:0-3756 GCF_057543315.1 Acidovorax sp. KPB24-07 | reverse complement strand
CGCCCGCCCGGACTGATCCTGGCCGCGCACCGCCCCGGCAAACGCACCAGCGTGGACCTGCCGGAGACGCACAGGCACGCGCCGCTGCGTCGCCACCGGCCCGGCGGCGCCCCCCTTCGCGCGATGCCCGCTCCGCGAACCATGGCGTGGCCTATGCGTGGATGGTCGCGTGGCTGGCGCTCGTGGCCTGGGGCGTCTGGACGCAGCGAATCTCCATGGGATGGCTGGCGGCCCTGGTGGCCGTCAACGTGGTGACCTTCGCCGTGTATGCCAGCGACAAGGACGCCGCACGCAGCGGGGGATGGCGCACCAGCGAGCAGCGGCTGCACCTGCTCGCCGTGCTGGGCGGCTGGCCGGCCGCGTGGTGGGCACAGCAGTGGCTGCGGCACAAGTCGAGCAAGGCATCGTTCCGCGCGGTCTACTGGCTCACCGTGGCCGTGCACTGCGCCGCGCTGGCCGCGGTGCTGGCCCATCAGTCGGGCATATTGCTACGTTTTTAGTAGCGACATGCCGGCGATTTCATTGCGCCGCAGGCCGTTTCGATGCCGGGTCTGCGCCAGTCCGGCAACGCCCGACTGGGACGCGTCCCACACGGCGGCCTTGCCCCGCCCTACAGCGCCGACGTCCGGGCCCGGGCCCAATGGCCGCTGAATCCACAGCGAGAGGAACCCTATGAAGCCCTTTGTCCTCGACCCGGACATGACGTCCTCGGCCGGCACCTTCTACCCCACCGGCCATGTCTTCGCCCTCTTTCCCGATGAGGCCCACGCCCGCGATGCCGCCGAAGCCCTGGGGGCCGATGGCGAACGCACCAACATCTCCCACGCCACGCCGGACGCCATCCTGCAGCATGTGGTGCGAACGCTGGGCAATGCCGACACCCCCCTGCCCTCGGTGGGCGCGGAAGGCACCATCGTTCGCCGCATCTCCGACCTGGCCGCGGCCGGGCACCATGGCCTGCTGGTCAAGGTGGGTGACGACGACGACGCGGAAACCCTGCAGGCCGCGCTGGAGCCGCACGGCGCGCAAGCCGCCTTCTATTACCGCCGGCTCATCATCGAGGACCTGATCCCGCAGCCCGTGCCCTGACCGGGCGAGCAGCGTGCACCGGACTGACCGGCAAGGCACCTTGGACTTTGGCGCCCCTGCCGATATAGTTCGCCATGGCCTGCCTCACTGCGTCGTCTGCCGGATGCGCCCCTCTCGCGATGGGGGCGCCGGGCATGGCCTTCCCGCAGGGCTGGCGCCGCCCGCCACCGAACATCGGCATTCCTTCCTGGTGACTGCATGGACACGCCGACTCCCCTGCAAGGAAACCGTCGGCGCCCGTGGACGTCCGGCCTCACCGGCCCCTTCATTGCGATCCTGATACTGCAGGCCGTCGTGGCCTCCGCCAGCCTGTACGTGCTGTCCACCGTGCGCGCGTTCGTTGCAGGCGAGAGCCAGTGGACCAAGGGCCAGAAGGACGCCATCCACCACCTGGGCCAATACGTCGCCACGGGCGAGGGGCGCTTGTACGAGCAGTTCCAGCAGGCCTTGCAGATTCCCCTGGCCGACCGGGAGGCACGGTTGCTCATCGAGGCCCCCGAGCCCGACCTGGCCGGCGCCCGCGACGCGTTCCTGCGCGGCGGCAACCACCCGAGCGACGTGACGGGGCTGATCTGGATGCTCCACCTGTTCCGGGACCACGACATCCTGCGCGAGCCCATCCGGCACTGGATGCTGGGCGACGAATACCTGCAGCGGCTGGACGCCCTGTCGCGCGAGATCCGTGCCGGCTATGTGGCCGGGGGCGTGACGCCCGACATGGTGCAGCGCTGGCAGCGTCAGGTCGATGAGATCGACGTCGGCGTCACGCCGGCCGCCACCGACTTCAGCGCGGCGATGGGCGACAGCTCACGGCGCATCATGGGGTGGCTCCTGTGGCTGAACGTGGCCACGGTGCTGGCGCTGATCGCCCTGACCCTGGCGCACACCCGCCAGTTGATGGGACAACGCCGCCAGGTCGAGGCCACGCTGGAGGCCGAGCGCGAACAGGCGCATACCACCCTGGCGGCCATCGGCGACGGCATCGTCACCACCGATCTGCACGGCAACGTGCGCTACATGAACCCCGCCGCGGAAAGCCTGCTGGCACGCACCGGCCAGGACAGCCTTGGGATGCCGCTGGCGCAACTGCTGCACACGGGCCCCCCAGACGGCGCCAAGGCCACCGGAAGCGCCGAGCCACCCGCCACCCACGGCAGCAGCATCACCCAACTGCTCGAGCGCGCGCTGCACGGCACCGTCGGGCTGCACGACGAACACCCGCACCGCATCGTGCGGCCGGACGGCAGCACGGTGCCCGTCACTTTGGTGGGATCGCCGCTGATGAACCAGGGCCAGTTGGCCGGCGCCGTGCTGGTGCTGCACGACGTGACGCGCGAGCAGCAGTATCTGGAGCAGCTTGCGTGGCAGGCCAGCCACGACACGCTCACCGGCCTGGCGAACCGGCGCGAGTTCGAGCGGCGCCTGGGCCAGATGCTGGCGCGGCCGCGGTCCTCCGAGGTGGCGGGCGCGCTGCTGTACATCGATCTGGACCAGTTCAAGGTGATCAACGACACCTGCGGCCACCCCGCGGGCGACGAGATGCTGCGCGAGGTCTGCCGCATGCTGCAGCGCGGCCTGCGAGAGGGCGACACGCTGGCGCGGCTGGGCGGGGACGAGTTCGGTGTGCTGCTGCACGATTGCCCCCAGGAGGTGGCCGAGCGGATCGCCGAGCAGATCCGCCACCATGCGCAGGAGCTGCGGTTGCCCTGGGGTGCCCGCACCCTGCGCACGGGCCTGAGCATCGGTCTCGTGCACCTGACGGCCGACCTCACCAGCCTGCAGGAGGTGCTGCGCGTGGCCGACATGGCCTGCTACGGCGCCAAGGAGCGCGGGCGCAACACGGTCTATGTCTACCAGCCACAGGACGCGGCCATGTCGCGCCACCTGGACGACATGCACTGGGTGCAGCGCATTCGCCAGGCGCTGGAGCAGGACCGCTTCCAGCTCTACATGCAGGAGATCGCCCCGCTGCGGGCGCCGAACGACGGCGGCATTCATGTGGAGGTGCTGCTGCGCCTGCAGGGGGACGGCGGCCAGGCGATCTTCCCTGGCGAATTCGTGCCAGCCGCAGAGCGCTTCGGCCTCGCACAGGCCCTGGACCGGTGGGTGGTCGAGCACACCTTTGCCGCACTGGCCGAGCGCCGCCGGCAGCAGCCGCAGGAGCGGCCCATCACGCTGTGCGCCATCAACCTGTCCGGCACCAGCGTGGGCGACGAGAGCCTGCTGGAGTACCTGCGCGACCAGATGGCCCGCTACGGCGTGCAGGCCAACCAGCTGTGCTTCGAGGTGACCGAGACCGCGGCCATCGCCCACCTGCCCAACGCGATCCGCCTGATCCGCGAGCTCAAGCAGCAGGGCTGCCATTTCGCGCTGGACGACTTTGGCGCGGGCATGTCTTCGTTCACCTACCTGCGGCATCTGCCGGTGGACTATCTCAAGATCGACGGCGCCCTGGTGCGCGACATGCTGGAGGACCCGGCCAACCGGGCGATGGTGGAGATGGTCAACCACATCGGCCACGTGATGGGCAAGCAGACGATCGCCGAGTTCGCCGAGACGCCGGCCATCGTGGAGGCGCTGCGCGCCATGGGCGTGGACCATGCGCAAGGCCATGCCATCAGCCGCCCGGAGCCGATGCCCCGGGCCGCCGTCCAGGGCACGGCCCCG
>NZ_BAAJYS010000322.1:0-3827 GCF_057543315.1 Acidovorax sp. KPB24-07 | reverse complement strand
GCGGGTGAGCCACAGGCCCAGGCCCGCCAGCAGGGCCGCCACGACGACCACGAAGATGCCCGCAGCGAGGGCGTGGGACTTGTTTTCCATCAGGCGTCCTTGGTCGAGGGCGAAGCCGGTGCGGGCGCCATGGCGCGCCGGCCGCGTTCGCCGAGAAAGAAATGTTGAATGAACGGGTGGTCGAAGTGCACGACCTCCTGCGGGGGGCCGGAGACGATGACCTTCTTTTCGGCCAGCACGGCCACGCGCGTGCTGAGCGCGAACAGCGTGTCCAGGTCGTGCGTGACCATCACCACGGTCAGGCCCAGGGCGGCGCGCAGCTCGCGCAGCAGTTCGCAGAAATCGTCGGAGCTGTTGGGGTCCAGGCCCGCGGTGGGCTCGTCCAGCAGCAGCAGGGGCGGGTCCATGATGAGCGCGCGCGCCAGGGCCACGCGCTTGATCATGCCGCCCGACAGGTCGGCCGGCATGCGCGTGGCGTGTTCGGGCTTCAGCCCCACCATCTGCAGCTTGACCATGGCCGCATCGCAGACCAGATCGCCCGGCAGCGTGCCCTGCTCGCGCAGCGCGAAGGCCACGTTGTCGAGCACGTTGAAGGCGGAAAACAGCGCGCCCTGCTGGAACAGCATGCCCACGCGGCTGGCGGCGCCGGCGCGGCCCATCTCGGCGGCGGGGCGGCCCAGCACCGTCACCTCGCCCTTGGCAGGCCGCGTGAGGCCCAGCATCTGGCGCAGCAGCACGGTCTTGCCCGTGCCCGAGCCGCCCACCAGGGCCAGCATTTCGCCGCGGCGCACGGTGAGATCGAGGTTCTCGTGCACGGCGAAGGCCTCCTTGCCCTTGCCGAACACGGTGGACAGCCCCTTGATCTCGACCACCGGCGGCGCGTCGGCGGGCGGGGCCTGCGGCGCAGTGTGCGCGGCGGGGGCGGGGATGAGCGAGGTGTCGTCCATGGCGTCAGATCCCGAGGTTCTTGAACGCGATGGCGAACAGCGCGTCCACGATGATCACCATGGTGATGGAGCTCACCACCGAGGCCGTCGTGCCCTCGCCCAGGCTCTGCGTGTTGGGCTTGACGCGCAGGCCCCAGTGGCAGCCGATGAGCGCGATGGACACGCCGAACACCACCGACTTGGCCACCGCCATCACCAGGTTGGGAAAGCTCACCGCGTTGGGCAGCGCCTGCACGAAGTAGGCGGGCGACACGCCCAGCGCGAGGTCGGCCGCGAGCATGCCGCCGGCCAGCGCGCACAGCGTGGTCCACACGGCGATCAGCGGCATGGCCACGGCCAGCGCCACGGCGCGCGGCATGACGAGGCGAAAGCCGTGCGGAATGCCCATGACGCGCATGGCGTCGAGTTCCTCGGTCACGCGCATCACGCCGATCTGCGCCGTGATGGCCGAGCCCGAGCGCCCTGCCACGAGGATGGCCGCGAGCATGGGCCCCAGCTCGCGGATCAATGAAATGCCCAGGATGTTGACGATGAACGACTCGGCGCCGAACTGCCGCAGCTGCAGCGACATCAGGTAGGCCAGCACCACGCCGATGAGAAAGCCCACGATGGCCGTGATGGGCATCGCCGTGGCGCCCATGCGGTACAGGTGGCCCGACATGTCGCGCCAGGGCGCGCGGCGCGGCGAGCGGGCGGCCCGGAAGATGTCGATGAAGAGCTGCCCCACCAGTTCGAGCAGGTGGCGCATGTGGGACAGGGCGTGCAGCACCTGCACGCCAAGCCGGTCCACCTGCTCGGCCAGCCGCCAGGGTGTGTCGGGCGGGCGGGTGGTGCTGAATTCGGCCACGCGCTCGAGCATGTCGCGCTGGCTGTCGTCGAGCGCCAGCCGCTCGGGCCAGTCGCGGCCCCAGTGGTTCCACAGCAGCTGCGCGCCCACGTGGTCCAGCCATTGCAGGCTGCGCAGGTCCCAGCCGATGGCCGGGCCGCCCCGCGCTTCAGACAGCTGGGCCGACAGGGCGCGCCAGTGGCGGCGCGTGCCCAGTTCCGCCGCACCCCAGCGGCCGTGCAACACCGCACAGGGGCCGTCGGGCGTGTCGTCTCGGGTGATGCGGGGCTGGCTGTCGTCTTCGGTCATGGAGGGGGGCGGGAGAAGCTGTGCATGGTAGCGGAGCGGATGGGCCCGGGCGCGTCAGCGCAGAACGCGTCCCTGCGCAGGGCACGGGCCGCGTGAATTATGATCAAAATGCCCTCCAGCACAATATCTTCTAGGGCATATAGCTACAAAAATAATAGCAATCGGCTGTTTCCCTATCGACAGCGGCACGGCGCTACGCACAATGGACCGGCACTGCCGCAATGCCCCGGGAACGTGTTCAACGTCCAACAGCCTCCATGAGCGACACCACTTTCGACTACATCATCATCGGCGGCGGCACGGCCGGCGCCCTGCTGTGCAACCGCCTGAGCGCCGGCGGCCGCCACCGCGTGCTGCTCATCGAGGCCGGCCGCAAGGACGATTACCACTGGATCCACATCCCGGTCGGCTACCTGTACTGCATCGGCAACCCGCGCACCGACTGGCTGTACCACACCGAGCCCGACGCGGGCCTGAACGGCCGCAGCCTGCGCTACCCGCGCGGCAAGACGCTGGGCGGCTGCAGCAGCATCAACGGCATGATCTACATGCGCGGCCAGGCGCGCGACTACGACCAGTGGGCCGAGATCACGGGCGACGACGCCTGGCGCTGGGAACACGCTCTGCCCTACTTCCGCCGCCACGAGGACCACTGGCGCCTGGACCAGCCCGCGTCCGCGACCGAGGCCTTCAAGCGCCTGCACGGCAGCAAGACCACGGGCAGCACCGGCGAGTGGCGCGTGGAAAAGCAGCGCCTGCGCTGGGACGTGCTGGACGCCTTCGCCCAGGCGGCGCAGCAGGCCGGCATTCCGGCCACCGACGACTTCAACGGCGGCGACAACGAAGGCGTGGGCTACTTCGAGGTCAACCAGAAGGCCGGCTGGCGCTGGAACACCGCCAAGGCCTTCCTGCGCCCCACCTGCTACGGGCGGCCCAACTTCGAGATGTGGACCGCCGCGCAGGCCACCCGGCTGTTGATAGACACGCAGCCCGACGGCTCGCGCCGCTGCACCGGCGTGCAGGTGTGGACCGGCGAGGAGATGGTCACCGCCCACGCCACGCGCGAGGTGGTGCTGAGCGCGGGCGCGGTCAACTCGCCGCAGCTGCTGCAGCTGTCGGGCATCGGCCCGGCGGCGCTGCTGCGCCAGCACGGCATCGACGTGGTGCACGACCTGCCCGGCGTGGGCGCCAACCTGCAGGACCACCTGCAGATCCGCGCGGTGTTCAAGGTGAACGGCGTGCCCACGCTCAACATGCTGGCCGGCAACTGGCTGGGCAAGGCGAAGATCGGGCTCGAATACGCCTTCAAGCGCAGCGGGCCCATGAGCATGGCGCCCTCGCAGCTGGGCGCCTTCACGCGCAGCTCGCCCGACCAGGCCCACCCCAACCTCGAATACCACGTGCAGCCGCTGTCGCTGGAGGCCTTCGGCGAGCCGCTGCACGCCTTTCCCGCCTTCACCGCCAGCGTGTGCAACCTGAACCCCACCAGCCGGGGCACCGTGCACATCAAGGGCCCCGACTTCCGCACCGCGCCGGCCATCGCCCCCAACTACCTGAGCACGCCCGAGGACCGCCAGGTCGCCGCCGACAGCCTGCGCGTGACGCGCCGCATCGTCGCCCAGCCGGCGCTGGCGCCTTACCGGCCCGAGGAATGGAAGCCCGGCGTGCAGTTCGAGACCGACGAGGACCTGGCGCGGCTGGCCGGCGACATCGCCACCACCATCTTCCACCCCGTGGGCACGACG
>NZ_BAAJYS010000321.1:0-3828 GCF_057543315.1 Acidovorax sp. KPB24-07 | reverse complement strand
GCGCGCAGCAGCGTGCGGTCGTCCCGCGCGGGGGCAGTGGGAGAGATAGCGGCCGCCGGGGCGTCGGCGCAAGGGGGAGGAATCGAAGGCGTGGTCATGGAGGAACGGCTGGCGGGCAAGCAGATCAGGGTTAACCCGCAGTTCAAAGACCATATCACGCTCCGCCGCGCTCCGCAGGCCGGGGGACATCGCAGAACGCGCCGCTATGCTTGGGCGGAAGCGGCCTTGCGGCCCCGCGAATCCTCTTTGCATCCATCCCCCCAAGGAGTCCCCATGAACGACCAACCCCGGCACGGCGTGCGCGTGCTGGCCTTCGACATCTTCGGCACCGTGGTGGACTGGCACCGAAGCATCGTGCGCGAGGTGCAGGCCCTCTATCCGCAGGTGGACGCCGACGCCTTCGCGCTGGCCTGGCGCGAGGGCTACCAGCCCGCCATGCAGCGCGTGCGCAGCGGCGAACTGGGTTGGACCCGCATCGACGAACTGCACCGCCTGATCCTGGACGGCCTGCTGCCCCGCTTCGGCCTGCAGCACCTGACCGAGCCCGAGCGCCAGCACCTGAACCGCGTGTGGCACCGGCTCGACCCCTGGCCCGACAGCGTGGAGGGCCTGCAGCGCCTGAAGCGCCGCTACACGATCACCACGCTCTCCAACGGCAACATCGGCATGCTGACGAACATGGCCAAGCGGGCCGGCCTGCCCTGGGACTGCATCCTGAGCGCCGAGGTGTTCCGCGCGTACAAGCCCGATCCCTCGGTGTATCTGGGCGTGGCCCGCACGTTCGACTTGGCGCCGGGGCAGGTGATGATGGTGGCGGCCCACCACGAGGACCTGGCGGCGGCGCGGGAATGCGGGCTGCGGACGGCCTACATCGAGCGGCCATGGGAGTTCGGGAGGGCCAAGCCAAAGGACGTGTCACCGCAGGCGGGAAACGACTGGCATGCGGAGAGTCTGGTGGGGCTGGCAGAGCGACTGGGCGCGTAAGCCGGCACGCGAGGCGCCAGCATCGCACGTGGGACGGCGGCAGGTAAGCTCACCGAATAACCACAGTGCCGAGGGATGGATGACCAAACAAACGTTGATGTGTCGACGCGACGGCTGCAGCAAGCCCGTCGAAATATCCGATCCAGGCCCGATGCGCCGGTTCATCCTCCAACTCCAGCAGTTGTACCGGGCCTCGACGCTGGCCGGTGACAACGCGGCGCAGTATTGGGCCGACATCGCGGTGAACTCCAGAAGCCCTTGGGCTCCATTGGCACACGTCCCCGGCGCTGTCGCGGTGTTATGGACACCCGAAATAGCACCAACCACCGCACTCACGCTCGGAACGGCAGGTTATGGCTTCGCCGCTCTGCCCAAGAACCTGAATCACTTCACTACGACAGCCGGTGCTGCAGGGATAGCACGCACCGGAGTGATCCGAGCAGCGCTTTCCCCCGTCATGGCATCTATGGTCCAGGTGTCTATATGGCGCGCATCGGGCGGCCCACCAATCTGATCGTGGCAGCGCAGGCCCGGGTTCCGATCATGCTGGCCACGCCAGCGGGCACGGCACGTATCCTTCCTTACCTGGTGTATGTGAGATGGGGACTCAACGGCGTTAAGGTCACCCGATGAGCAAACGGAAACCCTCCGACTATCTCCAAACGGCAACAATCTGGTTTGCCTGGGCCTGCTGGGCCATCGCCTACTGGCAGTCGAGCTGGTGGTGGGTGGCGGGGTCCATGGTTCCTTATCTTCTTTCGCAGAGTTTCGGCCACTTTTTGGACCAAGACAAAGACGGCGGATGAATTGCCAGGCCGCAGCCTCTTCCGGATTACCGAATACTCAACCCGCGACCATCCCCTGCACGAACCGCCGCACGCGCGCATCGAACTCCGCGCTGGTGGCAGTGAACTCCACCCCCGCCAGCACCTGATCGCCCACCGGCTTGAGGGTGACCACGCGGGCGTACACGTCCCGGGCCGGGTAGTGCACCAGCGGCAGGTCGAAGGCCAGGCGCAGCTCGCCATGCAGCGGCACGGTGCCGTTCAGCTCCAGCAGCGCGCCGTGGTAGCCCATGTCGCGCAGGATGCCAGGCACGGCATGGGGCATGACCATGCCGTCCTGCACCAGTTGCCAGCTGCACGGCAGGCGCGCCTCCACGCGGTGGCTGCGGCGGAACTCCTGGCGTGGCACCTTGAGCTTGCGGCTGGGCACCGCCACCAGTTCGCGCATGGACAGCGGCTCGTCGCGCGCCTTCACGAAGACCTGCATGGGCGGGGCCACCGAGGCCATGCTCCAGCAGCGCTGGTACACGGCCTCGCTGACCAGCACCTGCCCGCGCAGGGCGAAGGTGCGCAGTTGCTGGGCCTCGACCACCACGTCGCCCAGCAGCACGGGCGACTGGCGCACGCCCGGCGCACCGCCGAAGCCCCCCACCAGGGCCGGGCCGCAGGCGATGCCGATGCCCAGGTAGATGGACGGCAGGCGGTCTTGCAGGAAGGCGTCGTTGAGATCGCGCGTGGCCATCTGCAGGGCCAGGGCGCACATGGCGGCGCGGTGCACGTCGTCGTCAGGGCCACCGCTCCTGGCCGGATCGGCGCCCGGTGCCTCGGCGGGCGCTGCCAGTCCGAAGACCACTGCCCCGGCATCGCCGGTGAGGTGGTCCACCTCGGCGCCGTAGCGGGCCAGCACGCCGTGCAGGCAGGCCAGGATGCGCTCCACCCAGGCCAGGGACTGGTCGGGCGGCAACTGGGCGGCCAGCTGGGAGAAGTCGCGCAGGCCGATCTTGAGCAGCGTCACCTCGCGCGGCTGCAGGTGCGGGCCGGCGGCGGGAGGCAAGGAAGGGGGAACGGAGGTCTGCGGGTGCGGGAGGGGGGGTGCCGGGGCGTCGCCAGGGGGGAAAGAGGACATGGGAGCGCGGTGCTTTCTCTTCGGGGTGGCCTTTGGGAACTGCGGGCGACGCACCGGCCTTCTTCGCAGGGAGGGCGGGAGGGCGCCCGGCCGCGCGGCAGGCGCTCGCACGGCAAGCATAGAGGGCCCGCGTTGCCATGGTCAAGGCGGGCGGCCATTCTCCCCTACGGCGCCTTCGGCCCCTGCCGGGCCAGCGTCATCCGCCCGTGCCGGCCCCCGCGGCAGGCGTCCCACCCACGGCCTGCATCGGCAACACCACGCGGGACGCGCGCCCCGGCCCCATGTGCACGGTGTTGAACGCCACCACCCGGGGCCCCGCGCTCCCCTCGGGCGCACCGGTGTTGGGATTGACGTCGAACCGCGGGAAGTTGCTGCTCGAAATGTCGAGCCGGATCCGGTGGCCCCGGCGAAACAGGTTGGACGTGGGCATGGGCTCGATCGTGATCTGCACGGCCTCCCCGGGCACCATCAGCCCGGGGTGCTCCCACGAGTCGCGGTAGCGGCAGCGCAGGATGCCGTCGGTCAGGTTCATCGCATACCCCTCGGGATGGTCTTCGCTCGGCGGGTACTGGTCGATCAGCTTGGCCGTGAAATCGGTGTCGGGCGCGGTGGACGAAACCCACAGCTCGATCACCACGGGGCCGGTGAGCTCCACGTCGCACTCGAGCGGCGGCGTCTGGAACACCAGCACGTCGTCCCGTCCGGCCAGCGGCCCGAACGGCGCCCGCGCGCCGAACACGCCGCCGTGCGTGCACTGGTCGTAGGCGCCGGCCACCATCAGGGGCTCCCCGGAGGTGACCGAGCCGCCGATGGTGGGCACCGGGTTCGCGGGGTCGAAGCGGAAGGTCGCCTCACCCGCGCGCTCCGGCACGGCCCGGGTCAGCAGCCCGCCCGGCGCGAGGTACCACGGCGCCAGGGTGGTGCCCGGCAGGG
>NZ_BAAJYS010000320.1:0-3844 GCF_057543315.1 Acidovorax sp. KPB24-07 | reverse complement strand
TGGGCGGCGCAGGGCTGGCGTGGTGGCGGTTCCAGCCGCACGCGGTGCTGTCCGGCGCCGAAGCCGCCCTGTGGGCGCAGCAGTTCGAGGCGCCCTCGGGCGGCGCGCCCGTGGCGATGGCGCGTTTTCGCGGCAAGCCGCTGCTGGTGAACTTCTGGGCCACGTGGTGCCCGCCCTGCGTGGACGAGCTGCCGCTTTTGAATGCCTTCTACCGGGAACATGCCGCCAAAGGCTGGCAAGTCGTGGGCCTGGCGATTGACCAGCCCTCGTCCGTGCGGCAGTTCCTGGGGCGCTGCCGCTGGATTTCCCGGTGGGACTGGCAGGACTTTCGGGCACCGAACTGGGCCGTTCGCTGGGCAATCTCACCGGAGGCCTGCCTTTCAGCGTGGTGATGGGTGCAGATGGCAGCATCGTGCACCGTAAAATGGGCCAGGTCACCGCGCAAGACCTGACCCAGTGGGCTTCTCTGGGATAGGGCGCTGCAATCCACTGCGAAGATCAATGAATTTGCGCCCAAATACCGGCCATAGGTTGAATTTAGGGTAAATTCGCGCCCTATTTTGTTTTTGGCGTTGGAGTTCCCATGGATTTGCGAAAACTCAAGACCTTGATCGACCTCGTGTCCGAGTCGAATGTGTCAGAACTCGAGATCACCGAGGCAGAAGGCAAGGTCCGCATCGTCAAGAGCGGCGGTGCGGTGGTCCAGCAATATGTGGCCGCACCCGCCCAGCAGGCCCCGGCCCCCGCGGCGGCCGCCGCAGCCCCGGTGGCAGAACTGCCTGCACCGGCCGCTCCGACCGGCCACATCGTGAAGTCGCCCATGGTGGGCACGTTCTACCGCGCTTCCAGCCCAGGTGCCAAGTCGTTCGTCGAGGTGGGCAGCCAGGTCAAGGAAGGCGAGACGATCTGCATCATCGAGGCCATGAAGATCCTCAACGAGATCGAAGCCGACAAGTCCGGCACCGTCACCCGCATCCTGGGGGAGAACGGCCAGGCGGTGGAATACGGGCAGCCCCTGTTCGTGATCGAATAAATTGCGCATGTCTTCCTCGGTCCTTGTCGGGCGCGCCGGCCTCGTTGCCGGGCGCCAGGGAACGTCCATGTTTCAGAAAATCCTCGTCGCCGGTGCCGGCCGTCTTGCCCCGGGCAAGGCCACGCCAACCGCACTCGCATGCGCCCGCGCATGGGTGATGAGCCGCGAAGAAACCTATGTTTAAGAAAATCCTCGTTGCCAATCGCGGCGAAATCGCATTGCGCATCCAGCGCGCCTGCCGTGAACTCGGCGTCAAGGCCGTCATGGTGTATTCCGAGGCGGATCGCGATGCCAAGTACGTGAAGCTGGCCGAAGAGGCGGTGTGCATCGGCCCCGCGCCCTCGCCGCTGTCCTACCTCAACATGCCCGCCATCATCTCGGCTGCCGAGGTGACCGATGCGGAGGCCATCCACCCCGGCTACGGCTTCCTGTCCGAAAACGCCGACTTCGCCGAGCGGGTGGAAAAGAGCGGCTTCCAGTTCATCGGCCCCACTCCCGAGTCGATCCGCACCATGGGCGACAAGGTCTCGGCCAAGCAGGCCATGATCCGCGCGGGCGTGCCCTGCGTGCCGGGCTCCGAAGGCGAGCTGCCGGAAGACCCGGTGCAGATCCGCCGCATCGCCAAGGCGGTGGGCTATCCCGTCATCATCAAAGCCGCGGGCGGTGGCGGCGGGCGCGGCATGCGCGTGGTGCACACCGAGGCGGCGCTCGTCAACGCGGTGCAGATGACCAAGGCCGAGGCCGGCGCGGCGTTCGGCAATCCGGCCGTGTACATGGAGAAGTTCCTCCAGAACCCGCGCCACATCGAGATCCAGATCCTCGCGGACAAGCACCGCAATGCGGTCTATCTGGGCGAGCGGGACTGCTCCATGCAGCGCCGCCACCAGAAGGTGATCGAGGAAGCGCCGGCGCCCGGCATCCCGCGCAAGCTGATCGAGAAGATCGGCGAGCGTTGCGTGGCCGCCTGCAAGAAGATCGGCTACCGCGGTGCGGGCACGTTCGAGTTCCTGTATGAAAACGGTGAGTTCTACTTCATCGAGATGAACACCCGCGTGCAGGTGGAGCACCCGGTGACCGAATGGATCACGGGCGTGGACATCGTGAAGACGCAGATCATGGTTGCCGCCGGCGAGAAGCTGCCCTTCACCCAGCGCCAGATCGAGATCCGCGGCCACGCCATCGAATGCCGTGTGAACGCCGAGGACCCGTACAAGTTCATCCCCTCGCCAGGCCGCATCACCATGTGGCATGCGCCGGGCGGCCCGGGCGTGCGCGTGGATTCGCACGCCTACACCAACTACTACGTGCCTCCGAACTACGACTCGATGATCGGCAAGATCATCGTGCACGGCGACACGCGCGAGCAGGCGCTGGCCCGCATGCGCACGGCGCTGTCCGAGACCGTGATCGAGGGCATCAACACCAACGTGCCGCTGCACCGCGAGCTGATGGTGGACGCCAAGTTCGTGGCGGGCGGCACCAACATCCATTACCTGGAAGAGTGGCTGTCGCAGCACAAGCGCTGAGATCGCTGCGCGTGGTGGTTTTGCATGCTGGCACCTGGCAACGGGTGCCAGCATTTTCGTTTTCTCCCGGAGGTCTCCCATGTTTGAGCTGAGCCTGATGTGCCCCGAAGACCGGGTCGAGTCCCTGAGCGATGCGCTCGATGCGCTGCAGGCGCTGAGCGTGTCGGTCGAGGATGCCGACGCGCAGACCGATGCCGAGCAGGCGCTGTTCGGCGAGCCCGGCATGCCGCCGCCCAAGGACGGCTGGCAGCGCAGCCGGGTGGTGGCGCTGTTCCAGAACGAAGCCGAAGCGCAGGAGGCGCGGGCCCTGCTGGAGGTGCAGGATTTTTTCGAGGGCTGCCGCGTGCTGGGCGTGGCCACCGTGCCCGAGCAGGACTGGGTGCGCCTCACGCAATCACAGTTCGCGCCGGTGGACATCACGCCGGATTTCTGGATCGTGCCCACCTGGCACGAGCTGCCGGCCCAGGCCACGCGCAGCATCCGGCTCGATCCCGGACTGGCATTCGGCACCGGCACGCACCCCACGACGCGCATGTGCCTGCGGTGGATCGCGGCGAACGGCGCGCCGCACGGCGCCAGCGGCAACCCGCTGGGCCGCGTGCTCGACTATGGCTGCGGCTCCGGCATCCTGGCCATCGGCGCCGCCAAGTTCGGTGCGACGGATGTCGATGCCGTGGACATCGATCCGGCGGCCGTGGAGTCCACGCGGCTGAACGCCGAGGCCAACGGCGTGGCGCTGAAGGCCGGCCTGCCTGACCAGGCCAGCGGCACCTACCAGACGGTGCTGGCCAACATCCTCGCCACGCCCCTCAAGGTGCTGGCGCCGCTGCTGTGCGCGCATGTGGCGGCGGGCGGCCATCTGGTGCTGGCCGGCATCCTGGAGCGCCAGGCCGACGAGCTGAAAGAGGCCTATGCGCCGTGGCTGCCCCTGGAGGTGGCCGACACGCAGGAGGGCTGGATCCTGATGGTGGCCGCGCGTTGATGGGCAGGGCCGTGCCGCCCTTCGGGCGGGCATGGCGCCCACCTACAATCCCGAGCCGATGAGCCAGATCACACGCTGCCCCGCCTGCGGCACGACCTTCAAGGTCGTCGCGGACCAGTTGCGCATCTCCGATGGGTGGGTGCGGTGCGGGCAGTGCAAGGAAGTCTTCGATGCGGCGGCCCATCTGGTGCGCTCGGCGTCGCAGGACCTGCTGCCGGAAATGGCCATTCCCGAAGCTCCTCGCGCGGCCGTGCGGCCGCCGGCGCCTGCCGAACGGGCCTGGGGGGGCTGGCGCGGCGAGCG
>NZ_BAAJYS010000319.1:0-3861 GCF_057543315.1 Acidovorax sp. KPB24-07 | reverse complement strand
GGCGTTCACCTCGGCGCGCAGCCCCGCGTTCTTGCGCAGCACGCCCAGGCATTCCTGCCAGCCGACGGCCACGCCGTCCAGCCGCGCGGCCAGGCGCGCCTGCTGCGGCGGGTTCCAGCGGGGGGCCTGCAGCAGGTTGGACAGCAGCGCCACGGGCGTGCCCGTCAGATCGACGGCGGGATGGTCCCGCACGGCGGCCGGCACGTTGTGCAGCTGCAGGTTGTGCGACAGGTCCAGCAGCTGCAGCACGGGCATGCGGGCCATGGTCTCGGGCACGTTCTGCAGGCCGCAATGCGTGAGGATCACGGTCGCCAGCCGCGGCGCCTGCGCCAGCGATTCGGGCAGCTCGCGCAGGCTGAAGTTGGCCGACAGGTCCAGCATTTCGAGGTGCTGCAGCCAGGCCAGGGCCTGCGGCACTTCGGTGACCACGCAGTTGCGCGCCGTGAGGGTGCGCAGACCCCGGCACAGCGCCAGGGTCTCGGGCAGGCGGTGAAAGCCCGTGTTGTCCGACACGTCCAGGTGCTTGAGATGGCGCAGGCGGTCCAGCCCCGGCGGCAGGGAGGACAGGCGCAGCACGCGCAGGTCCAGTTGCCAGCCCTCCTCGCCCAGGGCGTGGCAGGCCAGCACGCGCCTGACCGCCTCCTGGCGGCGTTCGGCGAACGTGGCGGCGGTTTCACCGTCGTCTTCCAGGTCCGCTTCGGGGGTGCGCAGGCGACCGAGCATGCGGGCCCACAGGCCCTGCTGGCGGGGCGGCGGCCGGTTGGGATCGGCATCGCACCATTCCTGCAGCTCGCGCATCCAGCGCTCCATTTCGGGGGTTTCGGTGCCAGCGCGGCCGGCGGCCCGGGCAGCGCCGTGCCCCTGGCCTGCATGGTGGCGGCGCAGGAAGCGGAAGGCCGATGCGCCCTCGCTGGTCGCGGCGCTGCCCTCGGCACCGGGGCTGTGGGGTACGCGGGCAAGGACGTCGGTGGTCGCGTTCATAGCATGGGCACGCGGGCAAACGCGTGGTGAAAGGGTTGGTGATGGAGCAAACCCGTCCAATTGCGACGGGATGTATCCAATCTACGGACCCCGCCCCCCGCGCCATGGTGCGGATGCGATGCCTTGGCCGCGCATGCGAAATTTCAGCGCGGCAGCAGGGTGCGAAGGGCTTCCTCCATCCCCTGCACCACGGCGTCGAAAAGCGCGTGCGGCACGCCGCCGGCAGGGGCCGAGGCAAAAACCGCCGCATCGGTCAACGCGCCGTCGGCCACCGTCCCGTCCGTCGCCACCTGCCCGGTCATGGCTTCGGCGTCCAGCGCGACGGGCGGCAACCCATGCTGCTGCAGGGCCCAGTCCATCGCCATCAGCGCGGCCGGGCCATTGCCCTCTTCGAAGGGGCGCAGGCTCTCCACCGCCCGGTACAGCAGCGTGGCCCGCTCCGTGGCCGCCAGCGGAGAAGCCGGCGCGTCGCCCTGGGCCAGCCAGGTGTCCAACGCGGCGAGATGGCCTGGCAGTGCGCGGACCGGGGGATAGTCGAGGTGGCTGCCGGTGAGGCCCTGCGCATCGGCCGGGATGCGCTGGAACTCCATCGCCCGCAGCTGCGCCCCGCCGGCGGGGCGGCCGTTCAGGCGCCAGCCGATCTCCTGGATGCGCTCGGTCGTGATCGGCAGGCCCTGGCTCAGCCAGCGCTGCACAGCCGCGTCCGCATCGGCCCAGGCGGCCTCGGTGCCCGCGCCGTCGATGCGCAACGCCTGAGAGAGCGCATTGCGCGCCTGATCCATCGCCGCACGCGATGCGCTGCCGTCCTGCAGCAAGGGCGCACAAGCCCGCCAGGCGCTCGACAGTGGTCCCACGCGGGTTTCCAGCGCGGCGCGCTGCCCGGGGGACCACGGCACGGGCTGCAGCAAGCGGTCCGTGAGCGCCACCGGCGTGCCCTGCAGTGCGAGCGCAACGTGGCTCTCGCGCAGGCCGGGCGGCAGCGTGTGCAGGCCGCGGTTGTGCGACACATCCACGGTCCGCAGCGCCGGCATGTCCGCCATGCCCGGCGGCAGGTGGCTCACGTCGCAATGCGGCACGCGCAGCTCCCGCAGGCGGGGGGCTTGCGCCATGGCCTGCGGCAGTGCCTTGAGAAAAGGGTTGGCCGACAGATCGAGCGTTTCGAGGTTCGGCAACTGGAACAGGGAGGGCGGCACGTGGCTGACAAAGCCGTTGCAGGCCGTGAGGCTGCGCAGGTTCCGGCACCCGGCCAGCCCTTCGGGCAGGGATTGCAGGCCGGTGTTGTTCGACAGGTCCAGCGCCTCCAGATGCGCCAGCCGTTCCAGGCCCGGCGGCAGGCTGGAGAGTCCCAGCCCGCTCAGATCGAGCGTGCGGCCATCGGCGCCTTGCGCATGGCAAGCGAGCAACCGCTGCATCGCCGTCTCGCGGTGCTCGGCCAAAAGCGGCAAGCCGTGATCGCCCTTCCCGGCGCCGGCCTTGCGTCCCAGTGCCCGCAGGCGCCCGAACAGCCCGTGGTGGCCCGAGACGGCCCGGTGCGGATCGGCGTCGCACCAGCGTTGCAGCTCCTGCTTCCATCGAACCGCGTCGAAGGACGCTGCGCGGGGCGGTATCGCCCCCGGTGCAGCGGCCACCGCGCGCGATCGCAGCGCCTGGGCGTGGGTGTCGGCAGAGGCCGGCGTGGAGCGCGAGGGAGGCGATGGCACCGCAGCGGAGGGCGGGGCTTCGGAGCGGTGCGTGAACGGCTCCTGTTTGAACAGGGTGGAAAGCGATGTCATGGCAGGGCGGACACGCGGCAAGCGCGTCGCGGGCAGGGGGTGGGCAGGCCCGCGGGACGGGCCAGTGGACCCGCAATCTACGAAGTCGGCCGGCTCCGCTCCGCCCGGAATGCGAATGCAATGCCCGCCATGCGAAGCGACCCGCGCGCAAGCCGCGCCGCTTCCCCTCTTGCAAAAAAGCGCAGCGCGCCCCTGCCGCTTTCAATGCCGCGTCAATGCCGCCTCACTGCCGGGGATCGGTCGCCAGCAGCCACTCCACCAGCGCGCGCAGATCGGCCTGCAGCCGCGCGAAACCGGCCGGCTCGATGGCCAGCGTGCGCTCGTCCATGTAGAGCTTGCGGTTGATCTCCACCTGGATGCTGTGGCGGTGGGTCGCCGGGTGGCCGTAGCGGCGCACCAGCTCCACGCCCTTGTAGGGGTGGTTGTAGTCCACGCTGTAGCCGCGCTCGCGCAGAAAGGCGCAGATCGCCTGCGACAGCGCCGGGCTGGCGGTGGTGCCGTCGCGATCGCCGATCACGAAATCCGCATGGTGCAGGCCCGGGTGCAGCGTGGCATGGCTGGCGGCCACGGCGGGCATGGAGTGGCAGTTGATGTGGATGCTGTAGCCGTGGCGGGCATGGGCCTCGTCGATCGCCCGGGCCACGGCCGCGTGGTAGGGGCGCCAGCAGCGGTCGATGCGTGCGCGCGCTTCTGCCACGGAGAGCAGCCGGTCGTAGATGGGCACGCCCTCGTCCGTGAACTTCCAGATCAGCCCCTTGCCCAGCCGCACCTTCTGCAGCACGACGGGATCGGTGGTGACGGGATCGGTCCACGCGGTGTCGAACCCGGCCTCGAACATGCTGGCATCGACCTCGGTGGTGTCGCGGTTGGCGTCTAGGTAGATGCGGGGAAAGTGCGCCTCCACCCAGGCCGCGCCCAGCGCGGGGGCGAAGGCGTAGAGCTTCTCGACATGCGTGTCTTCGGCGCGGCGCAGCGTGGGCAGGTCGATGGCGGCGCGGAAGTCGTCGGGGTAGGTGGTGCCGCTGTGCGGCGAATCGAGCACCAGGGCCGTGCGGCCGGGCACGGCGGAGAACATGGCCGCTGGCGCTGCAGCCGCGGCGACGGCGGG
>NZ_BAAJYS010000318.1:0-3888 GCF_057543315.1 Acidovorax sp. KPB24-07 | reverse complement strand
GGCGGGCCGCGTGGTGCCGTAGTCGCGCGCCAGCTGGCGGATCTGCTCCACGGGCAGGCCGCAGACCTCGGCCGCGCGCTCGGGCGGCCACTGCAGCGCGTTCTCGCGCAGCGCGTCCCAGCCCACGGTGTACTGCGCGATGTAGTCGTGGTCGAGCCAGTCGTTGGCAATCAGCTCGTGCATGAGCGACAGGGCCAGGGCCGCATCGGTGCCGGGGCGCAGCTGCAGGTGTTCGTGGCACTTCTCGGCGGTCTCGCTCTTGCGCGGGTCGATGCACACCAGCCGGGCGCCGTCGCGCTTGGCCTGTTGCGCGTAGCGCCAGAAGTGCAGGTTGCTGCCGATGGAGTTGCTGCCCCAGATGACGATGAGGCGCGATTCGGCGAAGAACTCCACCTTCATGCCCAGCTTGCCGCCCAGCGTGTAGTTCAGGCCTTCGCCGCCGGCGGTGGAGCAGATGGTGCGGCCCAGCTGCGACGCGCCCAGCCGGTTGAAAAAGCGCCGGTCCATGCTTTCGCCCTGCACCAGGCCCATGGTGCCGGCATAGCTGTAGGGCAGGATGGCCTGCGGGGCGCGGGCGGCGATGCGCGTCAAACGCGCCGCGATATCGGTGAGCGCCTCGTCCCATGTCACCGCCTCGAACTGCGCGCCCGGGCCCTTGGGGCCGACGCGCCGCAGCGGCTGCAGCAGGCGGTCGGGGTGGTTCGTGCGCTCGGCATAGCGCGACACCTTGGCGCACAGCACGCCGCCGGTGTGGCCGTGCGCCGGGTTGCCCTGCACGCGCGTGGCCACGCCGTTGTCCACGGTGGTGAGCAGGGCGCAGGCGTCGGGGCAGTCGTGGGGGCAGGCCCCGCGCACTTGCCGGACCGGCTCGGAAATGGGGGGGATTTCAGTCGTGGACATAGGGGTTTTCCTGTCGATACACTCACCGACCAGCAGCGATGGCGGGGTGGCGACCCCGCGGAACGTCGACGTTTTTGATCGAAGAGGGGATTTCACCATGAAGCATATTGCGTTGGGGCGCAGACGGTTTTCCATCGGCCTGGGGGCCGCCGCGCTCGGCGGTTTCGGGCTGGCACGGGCGCAATCGGAGGCGCCGATCGTGCTGGGACAGTCCGCCCCGTTCAGCGGGCCCGCCGCGCAGCTCGGGGTGCAGTTGCACCAGGGCGCCCAGCTTTACTTCGAGCAGTGGAACGCCCAGGCGGGCTCCGGCCGGCGCACGGTGGAGCTGCGCACGCTGGACGACGGCTACGAGCCCGACCGCTGCGCTTCCAACACGCGCAAGTTCATCACCGACGATGTGTTCGCGCTGTTCGGCTACGTGGGCACGCCCACCAGCCTGGCGGCGATGCCGCTGCTCACGCAGGCCAAGCTGCCGTTCTTCGCGCCGTTCACCGGGGCCGAGGCCTTGCGCCAGCCCTTGAACAAATTGGTGTTCCACGTGCGCGCCTCGTACAACGACGAGACCGCCGCCATCGTGAACAAGCTCACCCACCTGGGCCTGAGCAAGATCGGCGTCTTCCATCAAAACGATGCCTATGGCAAGGCCGGACTGGATGGCGTGGCGCTGGCACTGGGCGCCCACAAGCTCGCCCCGGTGGCGCAGGCCACGGTGGAGCGCAACTCGGTGGACGTGGCCGCAGCGGTGCAGACCCTGGTGGCGGCCCGGCCCGAGGCGATCGTGCAGGTCGGCACCTATGCCGCCAGCGCCGCTTTCGTGCGCGCCGCGCGCAAGGCGGGCTACGGCGGCACGTTCTACAACCTGTCGTTCGTGGGCACGCAGGCGCTGATGGACGAGCTCAAGGCCGATGGCGCGGGCGTGGTGGTCTCGCAGGTGATGCCCTCGCCCTACCAGTCCGCCCGCCAGCTCACGCGGGAGTTCCAGGACGCGATCAAGAAGGGCGGCAACAAGGTCCAGGCCAATTACTCCAGCCTGGAGGGCTACCTGGCCGCGCGCGTGTTCACCGAGGGGCTGCGCCAGGCCGGCGGCCGGCCCACGCGAGAGTCGCTGATCTCGGCGCTGGAGGGGTTCGGCACGCAGCAGATCGCGGGCTTCCAGGTGGCGTTCGGTCCCGGCAACCACACGGGGTCGCACTTCGTGGAGATGTCGATGCTCACGGGCGACGGCCGCGTGCGCGTCTGACCCGGCGCGCGGTTTACAGCTGGCGCGTCGCGGCCAGCCCCTGCATGAAGGCCTCGCAGCGGGCGAGCTGGTCCAGCGAGACGTATTCGTCAGGCTGGTGCGCCTGCTGGATGCTGCCGGGCCCGCACACCACGGTGGGAATCCCGGCGTTCTTGAACAGCCCCGCCTCGGTGCCGAAGGCCACCAGCGTGGTGCCTTGTTCTCCGGCCAGGCGCTGCGCGAGCCGCGTGACGGCATCGTCCCGGTTGCCCAGGAAGCTGGGGATCTCGCAGATGGTCTCGAAGGTGATGCCGGTGCCGGGCGCCACCTTCTGCATCGCGGGCTCCAGCGACCGGGCATAGGCGATCACCTCGGCCTGCATGCCGGCGGCGTCCGCCGTGGGCAGGTCGCGGAATTCATAGCGGAACTCGGCATCGCGCGGCACCACGTTGTCGGCGATGCCGCCATGGAACTGGCCCACGCTGGCGGTGGAAAAGGGCACGTCGAAGCCTTCGAAGCGCGGCTCGTGCCGCTCGAAGCCCTCGGCCATGTCGCGCACGCGACCCACCACGCGCGCGGCCATCTCGATAGCGTTGACCGAATGCGGCGTGAGCGAGGAGTGCGCCTCCTTGCCGCGCACGCAGCACTTGTAGCGGTACACGCCCTTGTGCGCGATGGCCGGCACCATGCTGGTGGGCTCGCCCACGATGCAGGCCAGCGGGCGGATCCCGGCGTCCTTCATGTCGGCGATGAGTTCCTTCACGCCGAAGCAGCCCACTTCCTCGTCGTAGCTGAAGGCGTAGTGGATGGCGAAGGGAGCATCGCTGCTCAGGAACGCTTCGGCCTGCGCGAGCGCGACGGCGATGAAGGCCTTCATGTCGGCGCTGCCCCGGCCGTACAGGCGCCCGTCCTGCACGGTGGCGCCCAGCGGGTCGAAGGTCCAGTCCTGGCCGTCCCACGGCACGGTGTCGGTGTGCCCGGACAGGATGATGCCGGCAGGCTTGCCCTCGCCCAGCGTGGCGAACAGATTGGCCTTGGTCTTGTCGGCGTTGAAGCTCAGGCGGCTTTTCACGCCGAGCTTTTCGAGCGTGTCGCGCACGAAATGGATGAGATCCAGATTGGAGTGGTGGCTGACGGTGTTCATGCGCACCAGCGTCTGGGCCAGTTGCAGGGCATTCGTGGAGATCATGGTTCCATTCTCCCGGATCCCGCCGGCCCGCGCTGCGAGCACGGGCTCAAAAGCCTTCCCAATCCTTTTCGCTGTGGGCTGCGCTCGCGCTCGGCGCGGTGCCCAGCCGCTTCACGGTGGCCTGCGAAGCTGGCAGCGGTGGCCGTACCGCGCTGGGGCGGGGGCGTGGCACGGCGGGCTGCTGTGGCTGTTGCAGCGATGCCCCGGGCGCGAGCTGGAATACCTCCATGGTCTGCACCAGTTGCTGCGCCTGCGTCTTCAGGCTCTGCGCCGCTGCGGCGCTTTCTTCCACCAGCGCGGCGTTCTGCTGGGTGACCTGGTCCATCTGGGTGATGGCCTGGCCCACCTGCTCCACGCCGGCGCTCTGCTCGCTGCTGGCGGCGCTGATCTCGCCCATGATGTCAGTCACCCGCCGCACCGAGGCGACCACCTCGTCCATGGTCATGCCAGCCTGGTTCACCAGCGTGGTGCCCTGGCCCACGCGGTCCACGCTGATGGTGATGAGGTTCTTGATCTCCTTGGCGGCCTCGGCGCTGCGCCCGGCCAGGCTGCGCACCTCGCTGGCCACCACGGCGAAGCC
>NZ_BAAJYS010000317.1:0-3909 GCF_057543315.1 Acidovorax sp. KPB24-07 | reverse complement strand
CAGGCCCACCTGCGCCAGCACCTCGCGGCCCCGCGCCTGCGCGGCCTTGGGCAGGCCGATCGTCACGTTGTCGAGCACCCGGCGCCAGGGCAGCAGCCGGGCTTCCTGGAACATGATGCGCGTGTCGCCGTGCAGGCCGGCCACGGCTTGGCCGTCGGTGGTGAGCGTGCCGCTGCTGGCGGCCTCCAGCCCGGCCACCAGCCGCAGCAAGGTGCTCTTGCCGCAGCCGCTGCGGCCCACGATGGCGATGAATTCGCCGGGTTCGATTTCCAGCTGCGCGTTGCGCAGCACCTCACGCTGGCCGTAGCGCTTGGACAGGCCGCGAGCCTGCAGGCGCACGCCGCCGGCGGGGGATGCAGAAGAGGAAGGTCGGGCGTCAGGCATGGGGTCAGGCTCCGGGCTTGAACAGGGGAACGGCCAGGGCATCCACCCGGCGCGGGATCAGCTTCTCGGCAAAGAAGGCATCGGCGATGCGCTGCTGCTCGGCCAGTCCTTCGGGCACCACGGGCCGCACGGAATAGCTGCGGCGCCCGTTGGCCTGCTCGATGACGGCCGCATCCAGGCCCCACACGGGGGCCAGCAGCGCGGCGGCCTCCCTGGGGTAGGCCTTGGTCCAGCGGCCGGCCTTTTCCAGTTCGGCATACAGGGTGCGCAGCACGTCGGGCCGCGCCTGGGCGAACCGGGTGCTGGCCAGGTAGTAGCGCTGGTACGACGCCAGCCCCGTGCCGTCGGCCAGCACCCGGGCGCCAGACTGCTGCCGCGCGGCCGCGAGGAACGGGTCCCACACCACCCAGGCATCGATGGCGCCGCGCTCGAAGGCGGCCCGGCCGTCGGCGGGCGTGATGTAGGCCGGCTCGATGTCCTTGAACGACAGGCCGGCTTTCTCCAGCGCGGCGATCAGCAGGTAGTGCGCACCCGCCGCCTTGGCGAAGCCGACCTTCTTGCCCTTGAGCTCGGCCACGGTCTTGAGCGGCGAGTCCGCCCGCACCAGGATGGCCTGGGCCGTGGGCGACGGTGCCTCCTGTGCCACGAAGGTCACGCGGGCCCCGGCGGCCTGGGCGAACACCGGCACGGTGTCGGCCACGTCGGCGCTGAAGTCCAGGTTGTCGAGGTTGAGCGCCTCCAGCAGCGGCAGGCCGCTGGTGAACTCGTGCCACACGGGCTGCACGCCCAGCGGCGCGAGCTGCTTTTCCAGCGTGCCCTGCACTTTCAGCAACGCGGTCAGCGTGGACGACTTCTGGTAGCCGATGCGCACCACGGACGGCGCAGCGCCTTGTGCAGCGGCCAGCCCGGTGCCGCCCAGCGTGGCCGTGGCGGCCAGCGCCGCCAGCACCGTGCGGCGATTGGGGGAATGGGAAAAGGTCATGGGCGGTTTCTTTCTTTCGGTCGAGCGCACGGCGGACGGGTTCAGGACTTGGCCTGGTAGCCGGGGTGCCAGCGCAGCCACCAGTGCTCCAGCCCGCGGGCGAACACGTCGGCCAGCTTGCCGAGCAGTGCGTACAGCAGGATGCCCACCAGCACGATGTCGGTCTGCAGGAACTCGCGGGCGTTCATGGTCAGGTAGCCGATGCCGGCCTGGGCCGAAATCGTCTCGGCCACGATCAGGATCACCCACATCAGCCCCAGCGAAAAGCGCAGGCCCACCAGAATGGACGACAGCGCGCCGGGCAGGATGATTTCGCGGTACAGCTGCCAGCGCGACAGGCCGTAGGTTCGGCCCATCTCGATCAGGCCCGGGTCCACGTTGCGGATGCCGTGGAAGGTGTTCAGGTAGATCGGAAAGAACACCGACACGCTGATGAGGAACAGCTTGGCCGACTCGTCGATGCCGAACCACAGGATCACCAGCGGAATGAGCGCCAGCGCCGGGATGTTGCGCACCATCTGGATGGTGGAGTCGAGCAGCGTCTCGGCCAGGCGCAGCGAGCCGGTGAGCAGCCCCAGCACCAGCCCCAGGCCGCCGCCGATCGCCAGGCCCGCCAGGGCACGGCTGGCGCTCACCTTCACATGGGTCCACAGCTCGCCCGATTCGGTGAGCGTCCACGCGGCCTTGACCACGTCCAGCGGCGCCGGCAGCACGCGGGTGGACAGCCACCCCAGGGCGGACGCCACCTGCCAAAGCGCGATCAGCGCGACCGGCACCAGCCAGGGCAGCAGGCGGCGCCATACGGCGGCCGCCAGCTGCACCAGCGGCGCAGGCAAGGCGCCCGCCGGGCCTTCGGGCGACTCGGGCAGGGGCGAGACCTGCAGCTCTCGTACCGTATCGGTCATGCGTCGTACCTCGGTTCGTTGTCGGGTTCGAGGAACTCCAGCTGGTTGCCCGCCGGGTCCTTCACATAAAAGCGCAGGTAGCCGGGCAGCGCCCGGTTCTCCACCAGCGGCAGCTCGGCCTGCAGCAGCCGCCCGCGCAGCTCGGGCAGGTTCTCCACCTCGAACGCCAGGTGGGACACGGCAGGCGCCGGCTGCCAGCGTTCGGTGGGCACCAGCTCGATGCGCTGCGCCCCCGCGGCAAAGCGCAGGGTGCTGCCGATGGGGTGGATCAATTCCGGCAGCCCCAGCAGCGTGCTGTAGAAGTTGCGGATCTGGCCCTCGGCGCCCGCCGGAAAGGCCAGTTGCACATGGTTGATGGAATGGATCGCCATGGTCTGCCCCGCCGCTCAGCTTTGCGACGCGCGCGGCGCGTACTGGTTGCCCACGACCTCGCCGAATGGCCCGCCGGGCGCGCCGCCCGCGAGCTTTTCCTGCAACGCCAGCGGCAGCAGCGGAAACACCAGCTCGGCAAAGCGGTACGCCTCTTCGAGGTGCGGGTAGCCCGACATGACGAAGGTGTCGATCCCCAAGGCGGCGTACTCCTTGATGCGGTCAGCCACGGTCTGCGGATCGCCCACCAGGGCCGTGCCCGCGCCGCCGCGCACCAGGCCCACGCCGGCCCACAGGTTGGGGCTGATCTCCAGGTCGGCCCGGGAGCGCTTGGCCCCGCCCGCATGCAGAGCGGCCATGCGGCGCTGCCCCTCGGAGTCCATGCGCGCGAACACGGCCTGGGCCTGCACCACGGTTTCGTCCTTCACGCGGCTGATGAGGCTCTCGGCCGCGGCCCAGGCCTCGGCATCGGTCTCGCGCACGATCACGTGCAGGCGGATGCCGAACTTCACCGTGCGGCCCAGCCGCGCGGCCTTCTCGCGCACATCAGCCACTTTCTTGGCCACTTCGGCGGGTGGCTCGCCCCAGGTCAGGTAGGCCTCCACCTGTTCGGCCGCCAAGTCGTGCGCGGCGGCCGAGGAGCCGCCGAAGTACACCGGCGGATACGGCTTTTGCAGCGGCGGGAACAGCAGCTTGGCGCCCTTGACCGAGAGGTGCTTGCCCTCGTAATCGAAGGTGCCGCCGTCGTGGCTGCGCGTGAGGATCTCGCGCCAGATGCGGATGAACTCGGCCGACTGCTCGTAGCGCGCCGCATGGTCGAGGAACACGCCGTCGCCTTCCAGCTCGACCTGGTCGCCGCCCGTCACCAGGTTGATCAGCAGCCGCCCGCCCGAGAGCCGGTCGAACGTGGCCGCCATGCGCGCGGCCAGGCTGGGCTGGTGCAGGCCCGGCCGCACGGCCACCAGGAACTTGAGGCGGCGCGTCACCGCCACCAGGCTGGACGCCACCACCCACGGGTCTTCGCACGAGCGCCCGGTGGGAATGAGCACGCCTTCGTAGCCCAGGCTGTCGGCCGCGACGGCCACCTGCTTCACGTAGTCGTGGCTGAGCTGGCGCGCGCCTTCGGTGGTGCCCAGATAGCGGCTGTCGCCATGGGTGGGAATGAACCAGAACACTTGCATGCGATGACCTCGTCGTCGTTCAGTAGGAAATGGCGAAAAAATGGCGCCCGCGCCACGGCCCGGCGCCGGCGCGCAGCCCGGGGGTGCC
>NZ_BAAJYS010000316.1:0-3912 GCF_057543315.1 Acidovorax sp. KPB24-07 | reverse complement strand
CCTGGCCGGTGGCGCCGCTGCACAGCCCCTGCCGGGCCAGGGCGTGCGCGTGCAGCCGCTGCAAAGCTCCATCGCGGAGGAGACCTTCCAGACCCTGCTGGTCGGCCGCGCGCTGCAAAAGCTGGGCTACGACGTGCAGCCCATCAAGGAGATCGAGTACGCCACCGCGCACGTGGCGATCGCCAACGGGGACGCCACCTTCATGGCGGACCACTGGGACCCGCTGCACGCGGACTTCTACAAGAACGCCGGCGGCGATGCCAGGCTGTGGCGCCAAGGCACCTATTCGCAGAACGCCGCGCAGGGCTACCTGATCGACCGCAAGACGGCCGAGAAGTACCGCATCACCCACATCGACCAGCTCAAGGACCCCAAGCTCGCCAAGCTCTTCGACACCAACGGCGACGGCAAGGCCGACCTCACGGGCTGCAATCCCGGCTGGGGCTGCGAGGGCGTGATCGAGCACCAGTTGAAGGCCTTCGGCCTGGGCGCCACGGTCACGCACGTGCAGGGCAGCTACTCCGCGCTGATCGCCGACACCATCGCGCGCTTCAAGCAGGGCCAGCCCATCCTCTACTACACCTGGACGCCCTACTGGGTGAGCGGCGTGCTGCGCCCGGGCCAGGACGTGGTGTGGCTGCAGGTGCCGCGGTCTTCGTTGCCGGGCGCGCAGGCCGGGCAGGACACCGCCCTGCCCGACGGCAAGAACTACGGCTTCGTGCTGAACACCCAGCGCATCGTGGCCAACAAGGCCTTCGCCGAGAAGAATCCCGCCGCCGCGCGCCTGTTCGAGGTGATGCAGCTGCCCGTGGGCGACATCAACGCCCAGAACCTGGCGATGAAGAACGGCCAGAACCAGCCGGCCGACGTGGCGCGCCACACCGACGGCTGGATCAAGGCCCACCAGAAGACCTTCGACGGCTGGATCCAGCAGGCGCTCGCCGCGGCCAGGCCCTGAGGCGGCGCGCAGGCCCCGGGCACGCGCTGCCCGAGGGCATCACGCCGCGCCATCGGCCTGCGCCTGGAAGGCGCGCGTGAAGTCGCAGCACGACTGCGCCAGCATGATGATCGAGGCGGCCAGCGCGCTGCGGTGCTCGCCCTTGTGCATGGCCACGTAGGGCACGCTGGGCAGCGCGGGCACCACGTCGATCACGGCCAGCATGCCCGCCGCGATCAGCGGCGCCAGGCAGTGCCGGGGCAGGTAGGCCACCCCCAGGCCCGACACGGTGAGACCTGTGAGCGCGACGAGGTTGCTCACCACGATGGCGTCGGCCAGTTCCACCCCGCGCTCCTTCATCCACGCGTCGTAGAGCCGCCCGGTGCCCGAGGCGTTGCCCTGCACCAGCAGGCGGTGGCGCGCCAGTTCGTGCAACCGCACCGTGCCGGCCGGCACCAGCCCGGGCTTGCACATCCACGCGCTTTCCCCCTGGCCGATCGCCTTGGCCGGCAGGCGCGCATCGGCGAAGGCATCGGGCACGATGATGAGGTCCAGCTCGTCGGCCAGCAGCTTGTCGCGCAGGGGCAGGCTGCCGTCCACATCGGGCTCCAGGGTCACCTTGGGGTAGTGCTGCTGCACCAGGGCGACCAGCCGGGGCAGCCAGGTCATCGCGGTGAGTTCGGTCACGCCGATGCGCAGGCGCCGCTCGATCACGCCGGGCTTGCCGAACTGCTCCACCGCCGCATCGCGCTGGCGCAGCAGCTTGCGGGCGAGCACGAACATCTCCTCGCCCTTTTCGGTCAGCCGCGCCGTGCGCTGGCTGCGGTCGAACAGCGGCGTGTCGAAGAGCAGCTCCAGTTCGTGCACCCGTTTGGACACGGCCGACTGCGAGGTGTGCAGCTTCTGGGCCGCCTGCGCAAAGCCGCCGAGCTGGCCGATCCAGTACAGCGCTTCGAGTTGCTTGAAGGTCATCATGGCGGGGATTTCAGAACACTTTTATTCATCCGATTCGAGCACAAAAAAATCGCTTTTTCAAAAGCGTCGGCGCTTTGAGAATGCCTTTCAGCCCCTCGCCAACGCGAGGTCCCCAGCGCCCTCTTCCGAAAGCCCGCCATGCACCGCCTGCCCCGCCCCCTTGCCTTCGCCCTGCGCCGCACCCTGTCCCTGGCGGTCTGCGCCGCCCTGCTGTCCACCGCGGCCAGCGCCCAGGAAATCGACACCCTGCGCAAGATCAAGGAGAGCGGCACCCTCATCATCGGCAGCCGCGACAGCTCCATTCCGTTTTCGTACAAGCCCACCGGCAGCGGCGACCCCATCGGCTTTTCCAACGACATCTGCCTGAAGATCGCCGAGGCGGTGAAGGCCAAGCTCGGCCTGCCCACGCTGCGCGTGCAATACACCCTGCTCAACTCGCTCAACCGCATTCCGCTGCTGCAAAACGGCACCGTGGACCTGGACTGCGCCACCACCACCAATTCGGTCGTGCGCCAGCAGCACGTGAATTTCGCGCCCAGCCATTTCGTGACCAACATCACCGTGGCGGTGAAGAAGAACTCCGGCATCCAGTCGCTGGCCGACCTGGCCGGCAAGACGGTGGCCACCGTGGCGGGCAGCACGTCGATCCAGCTGCTGCGCACCTACAAGCGCGCCGAGAACCTGGAGGTGCAGGAAATCTCGGGCAAGGACACGGCCGATGCCTTCCTGCTGCTGGCCAGCGACCGCGCCGCCGCCTACGTGCTGGACGACGTGCAGCTGGCCGGCCTGATCGCCACCGCGCCCAACCCGGGCGACTTCCGCATCCTCAAGGACGTGGTGCTGCGCCAGGAGCCCTACGGGATCATGCTGCGCAAGAACGACCCGCAGTTCCAGGCCCTGGTGGACCAGACGGTGACCGGCCTGATGCGCTCCGGCGAAATGGAGCGGCTGTACGCGCGCTGGTTCACCCAGCCCATCCCGCCGAGCAACGTGAACCTGAACTTCCCCATGTCCGACGCCGTGCGCGAAGCCTTCCGCAACCCCAGCAACAAGGGCGTGTGATGGCAGGCCACAGCAACACCACACCCTACCCGCAGGGCCGCCTCTTCCCCGACGCCCTGATGCGCGAGGTGCGAGAGCGCTTCCTGCAGGTGGAGCGCGACCACCACGGCCACGAGCGGCTGTATTTCGACAACGCGGGCGGCTCGTTCCGGCTGAAGGCGGCGGTGGAGCGCTTCGCGCAGATCGATGCCGTGCCGGACAACACCGAGCGCATCCACGCCACGGCGCGCGAGCTGCAGGATATCCAGGCCGCCGGCGTGGCCGACGTGCGGCTGCTGCTCAACGCCACGGGCGGCAGCGTGTACGCCGCGCTCACCGCCTCGGGCGCCATGTTCGAGATGGTGCGGGCCGTGGCGCAGAACGTGCCGGGCACCAACATGGTCACCACCGTGCTGGAGCACCCCTCGTCGTACGACGCCATGGAGCGCTACGCCCGCGAAATGGGCCGCGAGCTGCGCGTGGCGCCCAGCAACCGCGCCACCGGCGGCGTGGACGTGGACGCCATCGTGGCCCTGGTGGACGAGGGCACCAGCGTGCTCAACGTGATCCACGCCTCCAACATCTCCGGCGCCAAGCTGGACCTGGAGGCCATCGTGCGCCGGGCGCGCGCCATCCGGCCCGACCTGTACATCCTGGTGGACGCGGTGCAGCACGCGCCGCACGGCCTCATCGACCTGCAGAAGACGCCGGTGGACGGCATCAACATCGCGCCCTACAAGTTCTTCGGCTGCCGGGGCTCCGGCTTCGCCTGGCTGTCCGACCGCGCGGCCGCCCTGCCGCACCACAAGCTGTCGGCCAAGCCCGCCGACTTCTGGGACCTGGGCAGCACCGCGCCGTGGCAGTTCGCCGTGGTGACGGAGATCGTGGACTACGTGTGCTGGCTCGGCGCGCAGGCGCCCGAGGGCGGGCCCGCCGGCGATGCGGCCCCTGGCGACCGG
>NZ_BAAJYS010000315.1:0-3924 GCF_057543315.1 Acidovorax sp. KPB24-07 | reverse complement strand
AGGTGCTGGCCGAGCTGCGCGCCGCCATGGCCGCCGGCCACTGACCCGCCCTGGGGAGAGACCACGGCATGAAAGGCTTGCTGCGTTGGATCGGGCTGGTGCTGCTGGCCTTCGTGGCGCTGCAGGTGTTCTTCGTCGGCCGCATCGCGGCCATGGTGGCGATCGACCCCGAATCCACCGCCTTCCAGCGCTCGGAGGCCTGGGGCCAGGTCGCCCACGGCACGCTGCAATGGCGCCAGCAGTGGGTGTCCTACGGCCAGATCGCCGACACCCTCAAGCGCGCGGTGATCGCCTCGGAGGACGACGGCTTCGTCAACCACGACGGCGTGGACTGGAACGCGATCGAAAAGGCCTGGGAGCGCAACGCCCGCGCCGAGGCCCAGGCCGCCAAGCGCCAGGAGCTGCAGCCCGACCGGCCGGTGCGCAACCCCAAGATCCGCGGCGGCTCCACCATCACCCAGCAGCTGGCCAAGAACCTGCTGCTGTCGGGCGAACGAACGCTGCTGCGCAAGGGGCAGGAGTTCGTGCTCACGCTGGCGCTGGAGCAGCTGCTGAGCAAGCAGCGCATCCTGGAGATCTACCTCAACAGCGTGGAATGGGGCGATGGCGTGTTCGGGGCCGAGGCCGCCGCGCAGCACTACTTTCGAAAGAGCGCCTCGAAGCTCAGCGCGGCCGAGGCCGCCCGGCTGGCGGTGATGCTGCCGCAGCCCAAGCGCTTCGAGAAGGCGCCGGGCTCGGCCTACCTCTCCGGCCGCACGCGGGTGATCCTGGGACGCATGGGCTCGGCGGAATTGCCCTGAGACGGCCTTGGGATGGCCTTGAGGGTGAGCGCGGCGCGCCGTCCCCTCATGCCCCAAGGCAGCCAGGTCAGACGTGCGGGCCGTTCAGCGCCTCGCCCAACTGGCCGGGCATGATGGCCGCTTCTTCCCCGATGCGGTCCGCCGTGGCCTGCACCAGGGGCAGGAAACGCTTGAGCATGCGCTCGTCCATCTGGCTGGCGAACGTCGAATACACCAGCGTGCCGCGCAACACCCCGCCGCCGAACACCGGCACCGCGAAGGCCGTGCTCTCGGCATTGCTGCGCGCGTGGCGGATGGCGTAGCCCTGGCGCCGCGTCTGCTGCACGATCTTGCGCATCGCCCACAGGTCGGTGATCTTCTGGCTTTCGTCGCCATTCAGGTTGGCCGACTCCACCAGGATGCGGCGCTCGGCGCGGCTGCAGAACGACAGGTAGGTGCGGCCCAGCGCGGACGGGATCAGCTCGTAGCGGCGCCCCAGGCTGGAGGGCCGGATCGCGTACGGGCTGTAGGGCATGGTGCAGAACACCACGCGGATCTGGTGCCCTTCGATCACCCCCAGGGACAGCGGCCACTTGATCTGGCGCGTGGTGGCGATCATCAGCGGCGCCGCCACTTCGGCCAGGCGCAGCTTTTCGTTGATGCCGCTGCTCAGGTTGCCCACGGCGAGCGTGAGCTGGTATTGCCCATAGGCGTGCGGATCGCTGCGCACGTATTTCTCGGACTCCAGCGTGCTCAGCAGGCGGTGCAGGGTCGATTTGGCCAGGCCGGTGCGCTGATGCAACTCCTGCAGGCTCCAGGTGGATCGCTCGTTCATCACGCGAAGGATGAGCAGCGCTCGCTGCACGGAACGGACTTCGGTACTCATGTTTCTCTCTCGGTCTCGGGTTGGGCAGTATGGCGCACGCCATACACCCCGCGCAATATGTAGTACCAGGGGGTCAGGCGGCGATGGATTCCAGCGCGCCCGCCATGGCCTGCCGTGCCGCGGCGCGAAGCAGCGCCTGGTCGGAGCCCACGACGAAGAATGCGATGCCCAGCGCCCGCAGGCCGGCCACCTGCGCGGCATCGGACACGAAGCATCCCACGGCGCATTGCGCGGCGCGCCCGGCAGGTTCAGGTTGGGGCTGCTGCCGTGGGCCGAGACGATGTAGTTGCGGTCGAACAGGTTGCGCAGGTTCAGCTGCACCGTGGTCGCCTTGCCGATGCGGTACTGCGCCATCGCGTCCACCACCACGTACGACGGCAGGGTCACCGTGTTGCCCGGATTGGCGAAGCGGTCGCCCACGTAGTTGATGCCGCCGCCCACGCTCCAGTCGTCGCCCAGGCGCTGCGTGAGCCACGCCGAGAACGCGTTGCGCGGCGTGATCGTGGCGCGTTTGCCCTGCACCGCCTGGCCGGCGTCGGTGGCCGTGGAGCGGGTGATGCGCGTGTCCAGCAGCGCGTAGCTCAGCGTGGCCTGCAGGCCCGCCGCCAGTTCGCCCGCCAGCGACAGCTCCAGCCCGCGCGTGCGCTGCGTGCCGATGGGGATCAGCCGGGTGGGCTGTGCCGGGTCGGTGGTCTTGATGTCGGTGCGCTCGAGCTGGAACAGAGAGGCCGTGGCCGTGGCGCGGCCGTCCAGCAGGTCGAGCTTGGCACCCACTTCGTAGTTGGTCGTCTGCTCGGGCTGGATGGCCGTGTTGGTGGCAGACAGCGCGAACATCTCGGCCGAGGGCTGGTAGGAACGGCTCACCGACACGTAGTACGACTGTGCCGCCGTGGGCTGCCACACCAGGCCCGCGCGCGGGCTCCAGGTGGTGTCCGTGCGCTCGAAGTCGCTCTGGCCCGCCAGGCGGTTGTCGGTTTCCTGGCCGAAGCGGTCGTAGCGCAGGCCGGCCAGCACCTTCCACTCGGGCGACAGCGTGATCTGGTCCTGCACGTAGAACGCGCGTGTCAGGTAGCGGTTCAGCGCGCTGGCCGACACGGCCCCGCCGCCGTTGAGCGGCGCCACCGGCAGCACCGGGTTCCACAGGTTCACGTTGCCCAGTGTGCCGCCGGTGAACGAGACCGCATCCTTGTTCTGCTGGCCCATCTCCAGGCCGTAAAGCACCTCGTGCGCGACGCTGCCGGTGCGCAGGTTCTGGATCAGCTCGGTCTGGTTGAACACGCCGCGCTCGCGCCGGTCCACGCCCGAGCGCGTGAGCGCCACGGTGCCCGCGGCCTCGTTCGTGGTGCCCGCGGGCAGGGTGTTCTGGCGGTCCAGGTCGTAGTGGTAGTAGCGCAGGGCGTTGCGCACGCGCAGCGTGTCGGAAAAGCGGTGGCTGAACGTGGCGGTGAACGAGCTGACCGTGGATTCGGACGTGTCCGCATCGCGCGCGTTGGCCGAGCCGAAATAGGTGCCCGCGGGCACGTTGACCGGGCGGCCCTGGTAGGCCGGGATGCCGAAGTCGGTCACGCGCTTGTCGTGCAGGTAGTCGGCCTGCAGCATGAGCGAAGTGGCGCCGTCGGGCTTCCACAGCACCGAAGGGGCGATGGCCTGGCGCTCCAGGAACTGCTGGCTGCGGTAGCTGTTGGCGTCCTCGGCCGCGCCGGTGACGCGCCAGGACCAGTCGCTGCCCGCGGGCGCGCGGCCCACGTCGAACTCGGCGCGCTTGTCGGCCCAGCTGCCCACGCTCAGGGCGATGTCGGACACGTCCGTGCCGGGCTTTTTCGTCACGCGGTTGACCAGGCCGCCGGACGAGCCGCGCCCGTACAGCACGGCGGCGGGGCCTTTCACCACCTCCACCCGCTCGATGTTGGACAGGTCGCGGAAATACAGCGCGTCGTCGCGAAAACCGTCCACGAACTGGTCGCCGATGCTGGTGAAGCCGCGGATGCTGACCTGGTCGCGCTGGCCGTCGCCATGCGACAGGCCCACGCCCGCCACGTTGCGCAGGGTGTCCTGCATCGAGGTCGCGCCCTGGTCGCGGATCACCTGCTGCGGCACCACGTCGATGGTCTGCGGCACGTCGCGCAGCGGGGCCTCGGTCTTGGTGCCGCTGGCGGACGAAACGGCGTTGTAGGCCGTGTCCTCGCCACGCGCCGCCTGCACGCGCACCTCGCTCATCGTGGCGCCGGCCGCCGCGCCTGCGGCCTCCGGGGTGCCACC
>NZ_BAAJYS010000314.1:0-3939 GCF_057543315.1 Acidovorax sp. KPB24-07 | reverse complement strand
CCGCCGCCACGCCTTCGCCATGGCGTGCGAACAGGCGGTACAGCGACGCACGCGAGCATTCCAGCAGCACCGCCAGCCGCTCGGCGCCGAAGGCCGGGTCGCCGCAGTGGCGCCGCACCAGGCCCCAGGCCGCCCGGTACAGGCTGTCGTCGAAGCGGCCTGCATCGGCCTGCAGGCCGGCCTTTTGCGATGTCTGCAGCAGGGCCAGGGCCATGTCGGTGCAGGCTTTCAGCGCCACGGTGCGTTCGTCGATCCCCATGCGCGGCGCCTCGCGCCAGGTGGCGGCCATCAGGGTCTGCAGCACGCTGCCCAGGCCCGGGCGCTGCGGCAGCTGGTCGGGCAGGGTGAAGCCGGGGCCCAGGGTGTCGTGGATCGTCTTGCGCGACACGATGAGGGACATGTCGCGGTGGCGTGAGCGCCGGATCTCCACCGGCCGGGCGTAGTCCACAAGATAGAGCATGCCGGCCGAGATCTGCTGCGCTCCGTGGTTTTCCTGGGTGGCCCAGTCGCACTCCACCATCAGCGACAGGCTGATGTCGTCCGCGCCGTCCCGGCGGCACATGGCCTCGGTGCGCACGGCATGCACGGCCTCGCTCGCGTGCTCGACCAGATCGGCCCCATGGCCGACGATGCGCCGCAACCGCCCGCCGAACGCCGCCCCGTCCGGCAACTCGGATTCGGGGCGCATGCGGCTGAGCACCGATTCCCGCCAGAAGTCGAGGCGCTCCCGAGGGGGGACGGGATCGGTGGCGACCTCCACCAGCGTCCCCGGCGCGTGCGGACTGGCCAGCGCCGCATGGCGGCGGTGTGGAGGGGAATCGGGAGCCGGACGGACCTCGTTTGCCATGAATTCCCTTCCGCGGTCTGTTGCTTTCTGTGTGTTTCCACTCGAAATGTAGTGCACGCGCGACAGGTCGAGAAAAAAAACCCTGTGCGGCCGACGGGGTCGAAATGGATCCTGCGTCTCACCCGCTGGGCCTGGAGTGGCCGCGTGTCTCAATTCCCCGTCCGAAGGGCTCCCACCGTGGCATGGGTAAGAAATCCCCACTGGATCCGCGGGTTGAAATGGCCGGTGCGAAACGGGACGATGCACCGGTGGGCGGCAGGCCTGCCGCCCGATCCCGGGCTAAAAAACTGCGTCATCACCCCAATGGACCGGCCTGCCGGACACAATTTATGCACCCTGTGGACAGCCCCCTCGACCCCCTGCAGCATCTTGACCTTGTCCGAAGCTGCGGCGAAGGCGGACTCGGCCCCGCACCCCATGCGCTGTCGGTGCCGGTCCATGCCGAGCCGGGCGGCCCGGGCCAGGGCACGCTCACGGTCTTCGGCGCGGGCGGTCAGACGCTGGTGGAGACGGCCTTCGACGGCCATGCCACGGTGCTGGTGCACGCGGCGCAGGGTGGCCTGCGCCTTGTCCTGGACCTGGGGGATGGCCTGCATCTGGCCGCCCGGCTCGAGGACTACCGGTCCGGCACGGCGGTCGTGCTGTCTCCGATCTCCACGCTGGTGGATGCCTACCTCGCCACGCAGCCGGGGATGGCGCTGGCGCGGGCCCAGGCGCGCGTGCTGGAGTCGCTGGGGCTGCCGCCCGACCTTCCCGTGGGGACTCTGGGCTTCAGCCTGGACCGCGACCGGTTCGATGCGGACCACTTCCACCAGGCCGCGCGTGGCGCAGGCGGCACGCAGGCCCTGACCCGGCAGGTGGCGGACGGCATCGACGCCACGGTCTCCGTCCAGCGCTTCGGACGGAACGCGGCCGGCCTGCTGGGCGCCGACAAAAGCCCCGACGCCACCATCAAGGACCTGGTGGATGGCTTGTCCGGCAATTTCAAGGACTGGGCCGGCGGCAAGGTCAAGGGCTGGCTCATGCGGGTCAGCGGGATCAACAGCTTCCTGAACGAACTGGGGCTGGGCGAAGGTGAGGACACCACCGCCAAGCAGTTGCAGGCGATCACGGCCGAGATCAAGCGGCTGAGCGAGGCGATCGGCAGGGTGCCGCGGTCCACGGCCTACATCACCCGCCTGACGGCGCTGGAGGCGTTGAAGGCGTTCGTGCAGGACAAGACCGATTTGCTGGCCAGCGCAGCGGGGGATGCGCCGCCGACGGCCGACCAGCTTCAGGAGCAATTCGTCAAGTCCGTGAATGAAAGCCTGGTGCTGACCCAGCTGCACGACAACCAGGTGGGCTCCGGTGCCGATGCCAAGGGGCTGATCCGCCTGCTGCTGGACGACCACCCCAAGTTCTATTCGGGCCGCACCGGAACGGCCTATGACGACCTGCTGTTCAACGCCTTCAACCAGGCGCGCGCACTGCAGGCCCAGGCACTCAATCTCAAGGTCGAGGCCGCCCATGCGGGCGATCCGCCGCAGCTGGACAAGGCGGAGCGGCACCTGGACGAGTACCACATCCACCTCAAGCGCCAGCGGCTGATGTACCCCAACGGGCTCAAGCCCTTCGCCGACGGCAGCATCCTGGACCGCGACACCGGCCTGATGTGGAAACCGGAGATGTTCGAATATGACGGCCTGGAAGGGCTGATGGCCGACCCGGCGAGCGCGGGCAATCCCTGGCGCCTGCCCAGCATCACCGAACTGCAGAGCCTGATACCGCCGGACGCCGTGCGCCATCGGCTGCCTTCCGGCGAACAGTCGGCCGCGACGCCTCAAGTCATGCGGTATTTCGGCTTCAAGCCGCAGTCGTACCAGCACGACGGCACCACCCGCTACCGGCATTTCGCCGACCTGGGGCAGGCGGGGTCCAGGCCCTACAAGATCCTCGGCCCGGGCTACATCGTCACCCGCAACGCCTACAAGCGCCGCGATCGCCAATGGGGCCAGTCGGACTACGAACTGCGCACGCTGGTGATGAACCTGTACAACGGCGACGAGGAAAACATCCGCATCAAATTCTGCCGTGGCGACGGCAGGTGCTATACCCAATACGGCTCCTCGCAGCCACCCGTGCCGTGGACCATGCCGGTGCTGTACGTGCGCACGCCGCCCGTTCCCGTGGAGTTCAAGGTCGAGTTCTACGAGGGTTTCAAATCCACGGCCGACACGGCGCAGGGTTGGGCGCTGGTGCGCTACTCCGACAGCAGCGATTGGAAGGACGTGACCCAGGACGCCATCTGGAGCGTCGAGGGCGAACACGCCTCGGACGTGCACGTGTCCAACCACGAAGGCACCAGCGGCCTGGTGCAACTGCGCAGCCAGGAGCGTACGCCACGTGCCTACACGATCAAGGCCGAACTGCCCTGGTACCTGTCGGACCAGCCCGGGCAATCGGGCCGGCTGGAAGGCAAGGCCATCCTCTACGGCAACCAGAGCGCGCCGGTGCCGGTACTCAAGCTGCTGCTGCTGTCCCCGGCCACGAAGATCACCAAGCAATACCCGTTCTCGTACGACCTCAGCATCCGGGGCGTCCTGAGTTCGGGGGCCGCCATCGACAAGGACATGGCCGTCTGGTCGTGCAACCCGAGCGATTCCGGCGTGCAGATCAGCCCCTCCGGCCGGGTGACGGTGTCCCAGGCCCCCACATCGAAAAAGCAGATCCAGATCAAGGCCACGATCGGCGGCGCCGAAGGGTTCGCCTACCTCGTGCTGCTGCCCTGACCCGCGAGGCGCATTCCATGCCATTTCTCACCATCAGTGCCGGCCGCGACCGGTCCATCGCCCTCGCCGCGGACGGCGCGGCCTACGGCTGGGGCGGCGTCAAGCGGCTCGGCGCCCAGCTGCCGCCCGGCTATCCGGGCGAGCTGTGCACGTCCAGCCCCACCGAGATCGGCCACAACCGCTACGCGCAGCCGCAGCCCCAGTGGCTGAACCCGGGCCTGCCATTCACCGCGGTGCACGACGGGCATTCCCACACGCTGGCCGTGCGCGAGGGCGGCGCCGTGGTGGCCTGCCGGCCCGTGGTGTCGCCGGAGCGCGGCGCCG
>NZ_BAAJYS010000313.1:0-3947 GCF_057543315.1 Acidovorax sp. KPB24-07 | reverse complement strand
GCGCGCACCATCGCTCCGCGCGACAGCGCACCGGGGCAGCCGCGCCTGCTCAGCCACTGCCGCGTGGCGGCCGGCACGGCCGATGCGTCGGTGGGCCCGGCGATGACCGCGGACCAATGCGCCCAGGCCATCGCCCATGGCGGTGCCATCGTGCGCCGTTTGCCGGGCAATGCCCTGCTGCTGGGCGAGATGGGCATCGGCAACACATCGGTCGCCTCGCTGCTGCTGTCGCGCCTGTGCGGCCTGCCGATCGGCGACTGCACGGGCGCGGGCACCGGCCTGGATGCCGAGGGCGTGGCGCGCAAGCGCGCGGTGCTGCAGCAGGCGCTGGAGGCCAATGCCGATGCCACCGAGCCCTTGCAGGCACTGGCCGCGCTGGGTGGGCTGGAGGTGGCCACCCTGGTGGGTGCGGTGCTGCAGGCCGCCAGCGAGCGCCGGGTGATCGTGGTGGACGGCTTCATCACCAGCGCGGCCGTGCTGGTGGCCAGCCGCCTGGCGCCCGCCGTGCTGGAGCGCTGCGTGTTCGCCCACCGATCGGGCGAGCGGGGCCACACGCTGCTGCTGGGCGAACTGCAGGCCGAGCCGCTACTGGACATGGGCCTGCGGCTGGGCGAGGGCTCGGGCGCTGCGCTGGCCTGGCCCCTGCTGCAATCGGCCTGCGCCGTGCTGCGCGAGATGGCGAGCTTCGAATCGGCGGGGGTCGCCGGCAAGGTGTGACCCGGGCGGCGCGCGTGCCGGAAAGCGTGCCCGGGCCTACCGGGCTGCGGGCCGGGCCAGCGCGACGAAGTTCTGCACGAAGGGCGAACGGTCGCCCTCGCGGTGGGCGACGGCCAGGCTCACCAGGGCCGACTGGCTGCTGAGCGACCGGTAGGCCACGCCCTTGAAGGCGAGGTGCCGCATGGAGGCGGGCACCAGTGCCACGCCCAGCTCGGCGGCGACCAGCGCGAGGATCGACACGATCTGCGGCGCCGTGGGGCCCAGCTGCGGCTCGAAGCCTGCCGCGCGGCAGGCGGCTACCGAGGCATCGAACAGGCTGGGGCCGAGCGGCCGGGGCGTGAGGATGAAGGGCTCGCCGCGCAACTTCAGCAGATCAATGCGCGGGCCCTTGCGCGAGGCGGCGTGGCTGGCCGGCAGCGCCACGATCAGCGGCTCGTCCGGATAGCGGTGAAAGTGCAGGCCCGTGGCGTCCAGGCCGTCCGGGCGCAGGATGGCGATGTCCAGCCGCCCGTCGCGCAGCCGCTCCACCAGGGTGAGGGAGTTGCCCTCGTCGATCCTGAGCTCCACCTGCGCGAACCCGCGGCGGTACGAGCGGATGGCCTGCACGACCACGGGATTGAGCGCGGACGAGCCGGTGAATCCCAGGTGCAGCACGCCCGCCTCGCCGCGCGCCGCCCGCTGCGCCGCCCGCACGGCGTCGAAGGTGCGCGCCGGCAGGCCACCCACGCCTTCCAGGAAGGCGCGGCCCGCGTCGGTGAGCTGCGCGCCGTGCGGCACGCGGTGGAACAGCGGCACGCCCACCTCGGCTTCCAGGTCCTTGATCTGCAGGCTCAGCGGCGGCTGCGCCATGCCCAGGCGCGCCGCGGCGCGGGTGAAGTTGCCTTCCTCGGCCACGGCGATGAAGTAGCGGATGTGTCGCAGTTCCATCGGGTATCTGAAATAGGTATGGTGATGAGATGAATCATATATTGGACATATATGAGGGAAGCGCCTAGATTCCAGCGCTGGCTGCCTTTCGGCGCAGCGCCTTTCCCTTGCCGCCTTGCTCTGCCGTCCATCGTTCGACCCATGCCTTCGTTGACCGCCTCTCCAGACCTCGCCCCGCCTTCCGCCATGCCCCTGGCCGAACCGCCCGCAGCCCGATCCAAGCCGCCGGGCACGTCCGCTTCGGGCTGGATCGCGCGCGGCTCCGCGGATTACCGGCGTGCCGCCGCGGCGCTGTTCCTGGCGGGTTTCGCCAGCTTTTCGCTCATCTACTGCGTGCAGCCGCTGCTGCCGGCGTTTGCCCGATCGTTCGGCATCAGCCCCGCGCAGAGCGCCTTGCCGCTGTCGCTGACCACCGGCCTGCTGGCCGTGGCGATCGTGCTGGCGGGGGCGTTTTCGCAGGCGCTGGGGCGGCGCGGGTTGATGTTCGCCTCGATGGCGCTGGCCTCGCTGCTGAACATCGCCGCGGCCATCGTGCCCAGCTGGCACGGCCTGCTGGTGGCCCGCGCGCTGGAAGGGTTGGTGCTGGGCGGCGTGCCGGCCGTGGCCATGGCCTACCTGGCCGAGGAGATCGACCCGCGCCATCTGGCGCACACCATGGGCCTGTATGTGGCGGGCACGGCGTTCGGCGGAATGATGGGGCGCGTGGGCATGGGCGTGCTCACCGAATGGGTGAGCTGGCGCGCCGCGCTGGGCTGCCTGGGCGCGCTGTGCCTGCTGTCGGCCATCGGCTTTCTCGTGCTGCTGCCGCGGTCGCGCCACTTCACGCCCCAGCCCGGGCTGCAGATCCGCTACCACCTTCGGGCCTGGGGCGGCCACCTGCGCCACCGCGGGCTGCTGCGGCTGTTCGCCATCGGCTTTCTGCTCACGAGCATCTTCGTGACGCTTTTCAACTACGCCACGTTCCGCCTGTCCGGCGCACCCTACGGCCTCAGCCAGACGCAGATCAGCCTGATGTTCCTGGTGTTCGGCTTCGGCATCGTGTCCTCGTCCGTGGCGGGCCGGCTGGCGGACCGCCTGGGGCGGCGCGGGCTGCTCGCCGCGGGCTTCGCGTTCATGCTGGGCGGCACGCTGCTCACCCTGTCGCCGTCGCTGTGGGGCGTGTTCGCCGGCATCGCGCTGGTGACCACCGGTTTCTTCATCGGCCACTCGATCGCCAGTTCATCCATTGGCCCGCTGGCCGGGCTGACCAAGGGGCACGCGGCATCGCTCTACCTCTGGTTCTACTACATGGGTTCGAGCGTGGTCGGATCGGTGGGCGGATGGTTCTGGCAGCACGGCGGGTGGCCGGCCATCGTGGGGCTGACGGGTGCACTGGCGGTGCTGGGCATCGGAATGTCGGCGGTGGGGCCGCGGGGGCCCGCGGCGAAGGCGTGAACCGGGCGGCGGTGGCAAGTCGCCGCCATTTTGCGGCCGGAACGCTTCAGTTCACGAACCACCGCCCGTTGCCGTCGCTCAGCAGGAAGTATTTGAAGGCGCCCTGCAAGGTACTGCCGATGCCGTTGCCGCTGAAGCTTGCATTCACGATGGTGTCCGCGCCCGAGGCCTGCAGGATGACCGACGCGCCGTTCTGTGGATCGAGGGTGATGATGGTGAGCGTCTGCCCCGCCACGTTCGCGGGGGGCAGGTTCAGCGTGCTGCCGCCCTGTGCCGCGTAGTACACCCCTCCGGTCGGGGTGCTGGGCACGGTGGAGCCCGATGTCAGGGTGCCGCCCTGTACGAGCTGTCCGGGCTGCACACAAACGCCGTCCGAGCGCAGGTAGGTTCGGGCTGCGGCGGAGGCACCCCCCTGCAATTTGGACACGCTCACCGCATCGTCGGCCAGCTTGACGTTGGTCACCGCCGAGTCCAGCAGCTTGAGCGTGGAAATCGCCTGGTCGGCCATCTTGCTGGTGGTCACGGTGCCATTCGCCACCTTGCTGGTGGTGATGGCATTCACGGCAATGTTGGCATTGTTGATGCTGAGGTTGGCGATCTTGTTGCCGGTGATGGCGCCGTCCGCGATGGTGAGCACGCCGGCATTGCTCAGGCTCGCGTCTCCCGTCAGCGTGACGGGAGCCTGCGGGCTGAAGGGCGCGGACGACGACGTCAACGTGATCTGCCCACCAGCCGTGCCGTTGGCATAGCCCTCGCCCGTGGCACCTGTCGACCCGGTCGCTCCCGTCGCACCGGCGGCGCCTGTCGGCCCGGTGGCTCCGGTGGCTCCCGTGGCGCCTGCAGCGCCGGCGGTGCCCGCAGGTCCCGTG
>NZ_BAAJYS010000312.1:0-3970 GCF_057543315.1 Acidovorax sp. KPB24-07 | reverse complement strand
CGGCGCACCACGGCCTGCAGCGGCGCGCCCTCCTGCGTGCCCCAGCCGGCATAGCCGCCGAAGGTGCGCACGGGCGACCAGTCGGGCATGGCGGGCGGCGGTGCCGCGTCGTCGAAGCGGGCGAAATCACCGGCGCCATACACCACCTTGCCGCCCACCACCGTGAGCAGCGCCGTGGTGTCGGCGATGTCGGATTCGGGGCAGGCGAAGAAGTCGCGGTCGGGCACGGTCAGGTCCGCCAGCTGGCCGGCCTGGATGCGGCCTTTCTTGCCTTCTTCGTTGCTGAACCAGGTGACGTTCTCGGTCCACAGCCGCAGCGCCGCTTCGCGGTCCAGGCAGTTGCGCTGCGGCGTGATCTGCAGGCCGCCCACGGTCTTGCCCGTGATGAGCCACGACAGCGACACCCACGGGTTGTAGCTGGCCACGCGGGTGGCATCGGTGCCGGCCGAGACCTTGACGCCCTTGTCCAGCATGCGCTTGACGGGCGGCGTCGCCTCGGCCGCGCCGGCACCGTAGCGCTCGACGAAATACTCGCCCTGGTAGGCCATGCGGTGCTGCACGGCCACGCCGCCGCCCAAAGCGGCGATGCGGTCGATGGACTTTTCCGAGATGGTCTCGGCATGGTCGAAGAACCAGTTCAGGCCGGCCAGGGGCGTGTCGCGATCGACCTTCTCGAACACGTCGAGTGCGCGCTCGATGGTCTCGTCGTAGGTGGCATGCATGCGCCAGGGCCAGCGGTTGTGCGCCAGGATGCGCACCACCCCTTCGAGGTCGTCCTCCATCTCGGGCGCCATGTCGGGGCGCGGCTGGCGGAAGTCCTCGAAGTCCGCCGCCGAGAACACCAGCATCTCGCCCGCGCCGTTGTGGCGAAAGTAGTCCGTGCCCTGCTTGTACTGCGACGTGGCCGTCCAGTTCAGGAAGTCTTCCTTTTCCTGCTTCGGCTTTTGCGTGAACAGGTTGTAGGCCAGGCGGATGGTGAGCTGATCGGCATCGGCCAGTTCCTGGATCACCTGGTAGTCGTCGGGGTAGCTTTGGAAGCCGCCGCCCGCATCGATGGCGCCCGTCACGCCCAGGCGGTTCAGCTCGCGCATGAAGTGGCGCGTGGAGTTCACCTGGTATGCATGCGGCAGCTTGGGGCCCTTGGCCAGCGTGGCGTAGAGGATGGCCGCATTGGGCTTGGCCAGCAGCAGCCCGGTGGGGTTGCCGGCCGCATCGCGCACGATCTCGCCGCCGGGCGGCGCGGGCGTGTCGCACGTGTAGCCCACGGCGCGCAGCGCGGCGGCGTTGAGCAACGCGCGGTCGTACAGGTGCAGGATGAACACCGGCGTGTCCGGCGCCACGGCGTTCAGTTCGGCGATGGTGGGCAGGCGCTTCTCCGCGAACTGGTGTTCGGTGAACCCGCCCACCACGCGCACCCACTGCGGCGCGGGCGTGACCGCCACCTGGCGCCGCAGCATGCCCATGGCATCGGCCAGGCTTTTGACGCCGTCCCAGCGCAGCTCCATGTTGAAGTTGAGCCCGCCGCGGATGATGTGCAGGTGGTTGTCGATCAGGCCCGGCAGCGCGCTGCGGCCGTTCAAGTCGATCCGCCGCGTGCCCGGCCCGGCCATCGCCAGCACGTCACGGTCCATGCCGACGTGGGTGAAGCGCCCCTGCGCGATGGCCACGGCACTGGCCGCGGGGTTGGCGCGGTCCAGCGTGGTGAAGCGGCCGTTGTACAGGATCAGGTCGGGAGGGGTGGGCGGGGTCATGGGCAGGCTCCTTGGGGGATCGGCAATGCGAAGGGTGCGCTCTTTTCAACCCTCGTGGGCGTTGAACATGGCCTTGGCATAGGTGATGCCCAGGCCGTAGCCGCCGCCGAACTTTCTGGCGATGCCGGTCGTCATGTCGTACGTGTCCGTGCGCGCCCAGTCGCGTTGCAGCTCCAGCAGATACTGCAGCGCCGTGATGGGCCGCGCACCCGCCTGCACCATGCGCTCCATGGCGCGGTGGTGGGCCTCGGTGGAGATGTCGCCGCTCGCATCGGCGATCACGTACACCTCGAAGCCCTGGTCGAGCGCCGACAGCGCCGGGCCCACGATGCACACGCTGGTCCACAGGCCCGCCAGCACGATGCGCGGCTTGCCGATCTCGTTGATGCGGCGGATCACGGCCTCGTCTTCCCAGGTGTTCATCGACGTGCGATCCAGCAGCGCCTGGCCGGGGAACGGCGCGGTCACCTCCTCGAACATCGGGCCGCTGAAGCTCTTTTCCGCCACGGTGGTCAGGATCGTGGACACGCCGAAGCCCGCCGCCGCGCTGGCCACCAGGCCGGCGTTGGAGCGCAGCGTGATCGCATCGATCGAATGCGTGGCGAAGGCCATCTGCGACTGGAAGTCGATCATCACCAGCGTGTGGTCCTGCGGGTTCAGCAGCGTGGCGCCGGGTGTGGCGGTGGCGACGGGCTTGGCGGCGGCGTTGATGCGGGTGGCGGTGGCGGTCATGGCAAAACTCCTGGGTGGATCGAGTGAATGGAGGAGAGAAAACAAAAAAACGGGGAATCGAAAGACAAGAAAGAAGGCAGGCGGGGCGGCGGTGCCGCCGCCCCTCACCGGTCAGTGCGGCATGGCGGGCAGCTCGTTGGGGCGCAGGTCGAACACCAGCACCTCGGCACCTTCGCCCCTGGCAAAGCGCAGGGCGCCAGCGTCGCGGATGCGGGCGCCGTCGCCTTCGGACAGGCGCTCGCCGTTCACCTCCAGGCTGCCGCGGGCCACGTGCACATACACGTTGCGGCCGGGGCCCACGTCCAGCTCGGCGGCCTCGTCGCCATCGAACAGGCCGGCATGCACCCGGGCATCCTGGTGCACGGCCAGCGAGCCGTCGGTCCCTTCGGGCGAAATGATCAGCCGCAGCCGGCCGCGCTTTTCGGCTTCGCTGAAGTGCACCTGCTGGTAGCGGGGCGTGGCGCCGGTCACACCGGGCACGATCCAGATCTGCAGGAAGTGCACGGGTTCGTCGGCCGAGTGGTTGAACTCGCTGTGGCGCACGCCGGTGCCGGCGCTCATCATCTGCACGTCGCCGGGGCGGATGACCGAGCCGGTGCCCATCGAATCCTGGTGTTCCAGCGCGCCTTCCAGCACGTAGGAGAAGATTTCCATGTCGCGGTGGGGGTGCGTGCCGAAGCCCTTGCCCGGCGCGACGCGGTCGTCGTTGATGACCAGCAGGTCCGAAAAACCTTGCTGGTTGGCATCGCGGTAATGGCCGAACGAGAAGGTGTGGTGCGAATGCAGCCAGCCGTGGTTGGCGTTGCCGCGCTGGTGGGCTTTGCGGATGTCGAGCATGGTGCGTTTCCTTTCGGTTTCTTCGATGAAATTCACACTGGGGGCCTGTCGCTGAAATCGCCTCGATTTCATTGGGCTTCAGTGCTGCGGTGAAGAAAGTATCCCGCGCCGTGATGGGGCGCAGGTTGAAAGGTTTGGCCGTCCATCATCGATAATTTCGATGATTCAATCCCCCGGCCTGCCCCCATGCTGAAACTCACCCTCGAAGCCATCGAACTGGTGGACGCCATCGCCCGCCACGGCTCGTTCGCCGGCGCCTCCGAGCGCCTGCACAAGGTGCCGTCCACCATCTCCTATGCCATCGGCAAGCTGGAGGAACAACTCGGCATCGCCCTCTTCACCCGCAACGGCCCGCGCGTGGCGCTCACGCCCGCGGGGCAGGAGATGCTCAAGGAAGGCCGCTGGCTGCTCACGGCCGCGCACCAGCTCGAATCGCGCATGCGGCAGATCGCCACGGGGTTCGAATCGGAGCTGCGGCTGGTGCACGACTCGCTCATCCCCACCAGCGCGTTCAACCAGGACATCTGCGCCTTCGAGGACCTGCACTGCGGCACGCGCCTGCGCATCGGCTGCGAGGCGCTCACAGGCACCTGGGAGGCGCTGCGCGACGGCCGCGCCGACATCGTCGTGGCGGCGGGCGAAGGCCCGGC
>NZ_BAAJYS010000311.1:0-4002 GCF_057543315.1 Acidovorax sp. KPB24-07 | reverse complement strand
CGAGGCCGCCCAGCAGGCGCTGGAGGCGATCCGCAAGGCCGGCTTCGCCACCAGCGAGAGCGAGGTGGACCCCGGCGTCTGGGGCTGCAGCGTGCCGCTGTTCGGCGCGTCCCGCCAGGCCGCGGGCGCCATCACGCTGATGGCGCCGGTGATGCGGGCCCAGGGCCAGGAGGCCGCGCTGATCCGCATGGTGGTCGTGGCGGCTGCCCGCATCTCGCGCCAACTCGTGCTGCACTGAACCCGGCCGCATCGTTTTTCTTTTTCCCTCGAGTGCCTTTCCCTTCCTCCCACCCCCACCGGAAACTCCCATGAACATCCGACGCAATCTCCTCCTGGCCAGCCTGGCCGCCGTGTTCGCCCTGGGCGCCGGCGCCGCCCGCGCGCAAGACAACGTGCTGCGAGTGGCCACCGATGCCACCTTCCCGCCGATGGAGTTCGTCGAGAACGGCAAGCGCACCGGCTTCGACGTGGAGCTGGTGGAGGCCGTCGCCAAGAGCATGGGCAAGCAGGTCGAGTGGGTGGACATCGACTTCAAGGGCCTGATCCCCGGCCTGATCTCGCGGCGCTTCGACATGGCCGTCTCGGGCATCTACATCACCGACGAGCGCAAGAAGGTCGTCGATTTCACCGAGCCTTACTACGCCGGCGGCCTGGTCGCCATGGTCAAGGAAGGCAATACCACCATCCGCAAGCCGGCCGACCTGGACGGCAAGAAGATCTCGGTCCAGGTAGGCACCAAGTCGGTCGCCTTCCTCACGCAGAACTACCCCAAGGCGCAACGTGTGGAGGTCGAAAAGAACCAGGAAATGTTCAACCTGGTGGACATCGGCCGCGCCGACGCCGCCGTCACCGGCAAGCCCGCGGCCTACCAGTACGTGCGCACCCGGCCCGGCCTGCGCGTGATCGAGGAGCAGCTCACCACCGAGGAATACGGCATGGCGCTGCGCAAGGACACGCCGGAGCTCACCCGCGCGGTGAACGCCGCGCTGGCCAAGCTCAAGGCCGACGGCACCTACGCGGCCATCGTGAAGAAGTGGTTCAGCGGCAGCGCCGCCACCACCGCGGCCACGCCGGCTGCCAAGTGAGCCGGCAGACCACCGCCGCCGACCGAATCGACAAGCACTGAATCCGAGCGATGGAACTCGACTTTTCCCCCGTGTGGGCCGGCTGGCCCCAACTGCTGGAGGGCGCGCTGGTGACCGTGGAGATCACGGCCGCCTCGCTGCTCCTGGGCTGCGTGATGGGGTTGCTGGTGGGCATCGGCCGCCTCGACCCCCGGCGCCGCATCGTGTATGGCCTGTGCACGGCCTATGTGGCGGCCATCCGCGGCACGCCGCTGCTGGTGCAGCTGTTCATCCTGTTCTTCGGGCTGCCGCAGTTCGGCATCCTGCTGCCGGCGTTCCTGTGCGGCGTGATCGGGCTGGGCATCTACTCGGGCGCGTACGTGTCCGAGATCGTGCGCGGCGCGATCCAGTCCATCGACCGGGGCCAGATGGAGGCCGCGCGCTCCATCGGCATGTCCTCGGGCGTGGCGATGCGCTGGGTGGTGCTGCCCCAGGCCGTGGTGCGCATGATTCCGCCGCTGGGCAACGAGTTCATCGCGCTCATCAAGAACTCGGCGCTGGTGTCGCTGCTCACCATCCACGACCTGATGCACGAGGGGCAGAAGATCATCAGCGTGTCATACCGCTCGCTGGAGGTGTACCTGGCCATCGCGGTCGTGTACTTCCTGCTCACCGGCGCGACCACGCTGGTGCTGCGCCACATCGAGTTGCGCCTGCGCGCCGGGGGGATGGTGCAATGACGCAGTCCCCATCGACCCAGGCATCCGCTGCGGATGCGGCACCCATCGTGCGCATCCGCGGCCTGCGCAAGGCCTTCGGCGAGCACGTGGTGCTCAACGGCATCGACTTCGACGTGCAGCCGTCGCAGGTGGTGGTGGTGATCGGGCCCAGCGGCTCGGGCAAGAGCACCTTCCTGCGCTGCTGCAACGGGCTGGAGCAGCCCCAGGGCGGGCGCATCGACATCTGCGGGCGCACCCTGGTGGACGAGGGCCGCATGCTGCCCGAGCGCGAGCTCAACGCGCTGCGCGAAGAGGTGGGCATGGTCTTCCAGTCGTTCAACCTGTTCCCGCACCTGTCGGTGCTCGACAACGTCACCCTGGGCCCGCGCAAGCTGCGCGGCGCTTCCCGCGCCGAGGCCGAAAACCAGGCGCGCGCCTTGCTGGACAAGGTGGGCCTGGGCCACAAGGCCGCGGCCATGCCGGCCAGCCTGTCGGGCGGCCAGAAGCAGCGCGTGGCGATCGCCCGTGCCCTGGCCATGCAGCCGCGCGTGATGCTGTTTGACGAACCCACCTCGGCCCTGGACCCGGAGCTGGTGGGCGAGGTGCTGCAGGTCATGAAGCTGCTGGCGCGCGAGGGCATGACCATGATGGTCGTCACGCACGAGATGGACTTTGCCCGCGAGGTTGGCGACACCGTGGTGGTGATGGACGGCGGCGGCATCATCGAATCGGGCCCGCCCGCCAGGATCTTCACCGAGCCCACGCAGGAGCGCACCCGCGCGTTCCTGCAGGCCGTGCTGTCGCGCACTTGAGCGCCCCCACCGAGCCGCCGAGAGTGAGGCCTTCGCCATGACGCTTTCCACCCCCCTGGTGTCCCCGCCCGACCTGCAGCAGCGGCTGCGCGAGCGCGTGACCGACGCCCTCGTGGCCGACTTCGCGCGCGACGGCGCGGTGTGCATCCGCCAGTTGCTCACGCCGGGCGAGGTGGCGCTGCTGCGCAGCGGCATCGACGCCAACCTGGCCGCGCCCAGCCCACGCGCCAAGGTGGCGAGCCGCCCGGACGATCCGGGCCGGTTCTTCGAGGACTTCTGCAACTGGCAGGACATTCCCGCCTTCGGCCGCTTCATCGCCGAGACGCCCGTGGCCTGGGCCGCCCAGCGGCTCATGCAGTCGCCAGCGTGCGGCTGTACCACGACCATGTGCTGGTCAAGGAGCCGGGCACGCGCCAGCGCACGCCCTGGCACCAGGACCAGCCCTACTACAACATCGACGGCACCCAGAACGTGAGCCTGTGGATTCCCGTGGACCCAGTGGCGCGGGAGGCCACGCTGGAGTTCGTGGCCGGCTCGCACCGGGGGCCGTGGCGCATGCCGCGCACCTTCATGGACCAGCAGGCGCGGTGGTTTCCCGAAGGCTCGCTGGCCGAGCTGCCCGACATCGAGGCCGACCGCGCGGCGTTTCCCATCCTGGGCTGGGAGATCGCGCCCGGCGACGTGGTGTGCTTTCACATGCTGGCCCTGCATGCCTCGGGCGGTGTGCCCGGGCCGCAGCGTCGCCGCGTGTTCTCGGTGCGCTTTCTGGGCGACGACACGCGCCATGCGCCGCGCGCCTGGAAGACCTCGCCCGATTTCCCGGGCCTGGCCGACACCTTGCCGGCCGGCGCACCCATGGCGCACCCGCTCTTTCCGCTGCTGGTGGGGGAGGCGGGATGACGGCGGCGCTGCAGCGGTTCGACCTGTCGGCCATCGCGCCCACCCCGTGGAAGAACGGCGGCGGCGACACGCGCGAGCTGGCCTGCTGGCCGCCGGGCGCCGGCATGGACGCCTTCGAGTGGCGCGTGAGCGTGGCCACCATCGCGGCGCCCGGGCCGTTCTCGGCCTTCCAGGGCGTGCAGCGCCAGATCATGCTGCTGGACGGGGCCGGCGTGCGCCTGCGCGCCGAGGACGAGGGCATCGACCATGCGCTGGACGAGCGCTGGCAGCCCGTGGCGTTCGCGGGCGACCAGGCCATCGACTGCATCCCGCTGGGCGGCGCCTCGACCGACTTCAACCTGATGCTGCGGCATGGCCGCTGGCAGGGCGCGGTGCAGGTGCTGCAGAACGCGTGCGTGCCGGGCAGCACGCCCGCGGGCCTGTGCATGGTGCTGTCGGGCCGGTGGCATCGGGGCGGCGAGGTCTTCGGGCCAGGGCAGGGCCTGTGGTGGGCCGCCGCCGCGCCCG
>NZ_BAAJYS010000310.1:0-4020 GCF_057543315.1 Acidovorax sp. KPB24-07 | reverse complement strand
TGATCGACAAGCTGGGCGCGCGCCTGCATGTCTTTGCCGCCGACGGGCGCTGGCGCGGCAGCGCGGCCGTGCTGCTGGGCTCCGCCCGCGGCGACGCCTCGGTGCCCGGCATCGGCGACAAGCCCCTGTCGAAGATCCGGCCCGAGGAGCGCACCACCCCGGCCGGCCGTTTCATCACCGAGCCGGGGCTGAACCTGCGCGGCGACCACATCGTCTGGATCGACTACGACGCCGCCGTGTCGCTGCACCGGCTGCGCAGCGTGAGCCCCGCAGAGCGCCGGCGCGAGCGGCTCGTGCATGGCAGCGCCGAGGACAAGCGGATTTCCTACGGCTGCGTGAACGTGGACGCGGCGTTCTACGACCGGCTCATCGCGCCCGTGTTCGGCCAGTCGGCGGGCGTGGCGTACATCCTGCCGGACACTTGGTCTTTTGCGACTGTTTTTGCAGCGGCCAGCGCTTATCCGTAAAGCGGCGGCGGCCTGTTGGGCTCAAACGGCGGCGCGCTCCAGCCGGAACACCGGACGGCGCTCGCCCACGGGCACGCCCCGCGCGCTCAGCAGCGGCGCGGCACGCCAGGGCGCCAACGCGGCGCGCTGGGCGTCATTCATCCAGCCCAGCTGGTCCAGCACCTCGACGGCGGCGGCGATCTGCGCGTTCATGTTGCCGTCCATGACCTTGAGCGCGAAGGCCTCGCCCCGGCTGCGGCTGCCCAGCACCTGCACGCCATCGGCGCCCGTCTTGGACACCCAGTCGCCCCCGCCGGCCCGCATGAAGTCGGCATCGTGCCGCCCCGTGCCCGAGCCCAGCACAGGAAACGCCACCATGGCATCGGCCAGCGCCGCCAGGTGCGGGCCCAGGTCGCTGTCCTGCGGGGCTTCGCCGGCCAGCCGGGCGTAGCCCCGCGCCAGGTGCGCCAGCGGCATGGCGTAGTTGGGCGCCGAGCAGCCGTCGACGCCCATGGCCAGCTCTTCGGGTGCGAGCCCTACGGCGCTGGCGACCTGCTCGCGCACCTGGGTCTGCAGCGGGTGCGTGGGGTCGGTGTAGTCGGGCAAGGAGAGGCCCTGCTGCACGCAGTACGCAACGAACCCCGCATGCTTGCCGCTGCAGTTGTGGTGGCGCTCGTCGTGCACGGCGCCGGGCGCCAGCGTGCCCAGCCCGAGCGCCGCGAACAGCGGCACGTGGCAGCCGCAGCGCAGCACGGTGTGGGCCTGGCCCACGCTGTCGAGCATGCCCTGCACCACCTGCACGTGCTGCGCTTCGCCGTTGTGGCTGGCGCACAGCAAGGCCAGTTCGCGCTCGCCCCAGGCGAGGGCATGCACGCCCCAGGCGAGGGCGTGCACGCCCCCGGACCGCAGCAGCGGCAGGGCCTGGAAGGCCTTGATGGTGGAGCGGGTGAACACCCGCGCGCATGGGTCGCCCACCTGCGCGAGCAGCCGGCCCTGCCGGTCCACCACGGCCACCGAGCCGGCATGCAGGCTTTCAGGAATGCCGCCACGGGTGAGTTCGATCAATGGGGCATGGTGCATGGGGCAACTCGCTTTGGTTTGGGTGCTGGGCCTGCCCCACGGGCAGGCAGATGGAAAGATCCCGGCGCTGCCGCGTCAGTGCGGCAGCACGGTGCCGCCCGACACGCGAAAGCCCACCGTCGGCCCGCCGGCCACCTTGCCCAGCGGCACCCCGAGGGCGATCACCCCCGTGCCATGCAGCAGGCAGGCGTCGCGGCGCAGGTTGACGACGGTGCTGCCCCCCCCGAAGTGCACCCAGGTGCCGAAGCTGCTGAGGTCGGTGAGCACGAAGGTGCCGTTGCGCCAGTCGATGCGGGCATGCAGGCGCGAGACCCGGGGGTCGCCCACATGCACCTGGGCCTGCGTGGCGCGGCCCAGGTGCACGGGCGTTTGCGTGGACAGGAAGGCGCGGTGCGCGCCGCCCCAGGACAGTTCCAGGCAGGCGCTGCCGGAATCGAGCGGCATCACCGCGCTGGGCAGCGCCGCCTGCATGGTGACCGAATCGCCCTCCTCGCCATCGCGCCATTCGACCTGGTACATGACGATGGGCTCGGACCGCCCGCGCAGGTCCATGGCGCCCAGGCGCACGAACCAGGTGCCGTCCACCGCTCCCGCCTGCTCCACGGTGCTTTCGGTGGCCCAAATCTCGCGCGGGCCTGCACGCTCGGACAACCGGGCGGCCACGTTGACCGCGTCGCCGTAGCAATCGCCGTCCACCTGCACGATCTCGCCACTGGCCAGGCCCGCCCGCAGGTCGAGGCGCAGTTCTCGCGGCCAGGCGTGCATGCGGTGGTGGTGGCTGCGCATCATCGCGGCCATGGCGGCCACGCCGGCCGCGCCGTCCTCGAACACGCCGAGCACGCCGTCGCCCAGCGTCTTGACCACGCGGCCGCCATGGGTGGTGACGGTCTCGCCGATCCAGTCGGTCAGCTGGGTCACGGCGGCGGTCGCACGTGCGTTGCCCACAGCCTCGAACAGGGCGGTGCTGCCCGCGATGTCGGCGAACACGACGGTGTGCACCGCGCCGCCCGTCATGGCGCGGCCTTCCGGCGAGCGCCTGGCCGCGTGGTGGCGCCAGGGCCTTCAAAGATCAGGGATGCGTGCACGCAACACGCGAACAGACGAGGCACGGAGGGGAAAGAATGGAAACGGAATGCAAATTATGGGGCCGGCTCGGGCGGCCTGCAGCGGGGCATGGAAGGTGGCCCCGCCCACGTTCCTCAGTGGGTGTGGCCCCAGTACAGCAGCGCGTCGCGCCCCTCGACCGACAGCGACACCGTGGCGCCCACGGGCAGCAGCACCTTGGTGGCGACATGGCCGTAAGGCAGGTTGGTCAGCACCGGCGCCTTGATCTGCGTGCGCAGCCAGTCCACCACGCTCTGCAGCTTGAATCCCTTGTCGTGCGGTGCGAGCTTGTAGCCGGTGAACTGGCCCAGGATCACGGCCTTTTGCTGCGCCAGCACGCCCGCATGCAGCAATTGCGTGAGCAGGCGCTCCACGCGGTAGGGATGCTCGTTCACGTCCTCGATGAAGAGGATGCCGCCGCGCACCGCCGGCAGGTAGGGCGTGCCCACCAGCCCGGCCAGCACGGCGAGGTTGCCGCCCCACAGCTGCGCGCTTTTCAGGTAGACGTCGCGCACCGCGGGCTGGCCGGCGGCGCTGGGCTTTTCGGCGTTCATGCGCCAGCCGCTGCCCTCGCCGTGGCCGGTGAGCAGGTCGTCCAGGCAGGCCAGCACGATGTCGTCGGGCTCGCCTTCCGGGCCCAGGTCTCCGCACAGCGAGGGGCCAGCCCAGGTGATGGCGCCGGTCTTGGCCAGCAGTGCGTTCTGGAACGCCGTGAAATCGCTCACGCCGACGAAGCGCGTGCCCCCCGCAACCGCCTTGGCCACCGCCTTGTAGCGGATGCCCGGCAGGATGCGGGTGATGCCATAGCCGCCGCGCGAGATCAGGGCCAGGTCGGCGCCGCTGGCCGCCGCGCGGTGGATGGCCGCCAGCCGGGTGGCGTCGTCGCCCGCGAAGCGCGTGTGCGTGGCCAGGGCATCGGCATCCACCTCGACCTCGTGCCCCAGGGCCTTCAGGCGGGCGATGCCGCGCTTGAACGCCGCCTTGTCGCGCACCGCGCCGGAGGGCGAGTAGATGTAGATGTGCCGGGGGCCGTGGTCGTGGCCGCAATGGGCGTGGTCGTCATGGGATGCAAGGGACAAGGCATTCAGGCCGCGCGGGCCTGCTCCGGTGGATGCGGTGTGTGCGCCGGTGCGGCCGGCGCGCTAGGGTCGGAAGTATTCCACAGCCCGCGCGGCGATTTCGGCGCCCTGCTCCGGCACGAAATGCCCCGCACCGGGCACTGCCAGCGGCGGCGGGCTGCCGCGCACCAGGGCCTGCAGGGATTGCATGGCCGCAGGGCCCAGCGCGGCGTCCGGCGCACCGGCCACCAGCAGGCTGCGGCCTGTCCATTCGCCCTGCCAGAAGCGGCGGGCCGCCAGGGCCATGACGGCGCCCTCGGGTTCCTCCGGCA
>NZ_BAAJYS010000309.1:0-4101 GCF_057543315.1 Acidovorax sp. KPB24-07 | reverse complement strand
CAGAACGCCGCGCTGGTGGAGCAATCCGCCGCCGCCGCCGAATCGCTGCGCGAGCAGGCCGCGCGCCTTTCGCAGGTGGTGCAGCAGTTCCATCTGGCCGACGGGCAGGCCTACGCCTCGGTGCACGCTGATGCGGCGCTGCAGGGCCTGCCTGCCTCCAGCGGCCTGGTGCGGCCGCAGCTCACCGGGGGTTGACCCGGCGGGAGGGCTGGTCCTCCCGGCCCCTCCTGTTCCCCAGCCTCCCCGGCCAGCGCCGTGCCGGCGCGGCCGGGGGGCTTCTCAGGTCAACGCCCTGGGGGGCTCGCCGCCGGGCGAGGGTTCACCGGCACGGCCCTTGCGCGGCCCGAACCACGCCACATACAGCGCCGGCAGCACCACCAGCGTCAGCAGCGTCGCCGTCACCAGCCCGCCGATCACCACGATGGCCAGGGGCCGCTGCGTCTCCGAGCCGATCTCGTGCGACAGGGCCATGGGCAGGAGGCCCAGCATGGCCAGCATGGCGGTCATCAGCACGGTGCGCAGGCGCTGCATGGAGCCCTGGCGCACGGCATCGACCACGGCCATGCCGCCCGACTGCAGCTGCTGGAACACCGACAGCATCACCACCCCGTTGAGCACCGCCTGGCCCGACAGCGCGATGAAGCCGATGGCGGCCGACACCGACAGCGGGATGCCGAACACCCACAGCGCGATGAACCCGCCGATGAGCGCCAGCGGCACGTTGATGAGGATCAGCGAGGCCATCTTGAACGACTTGAAGGCGTCGAACAGCAGCACGAAGATCAGCAGCAGCGAGATGGGCACCACCACCGACAGGCGCTTCATCGCGCGCTCCTGGTTCTCGAACTCGCCCGACCAGTTGACCTGGTAGTTGGACGGGATCTTGACGTTCTTTTCCACGCGGGCCTTCATGTCGGCCACCACCGAGCCCATGTCGCGGCCCGCGATGAAGATGCCGATGGCCGTGGTGCGGCGCCCGGCCTCGCGGGCGATGTTCATGGCGCCCGTGCCCTCGCGGATGTGCACCACGTCGCCCAGTTGCACGTAGCCGCCGTCGGGCGTGGCGATGGGGGTGCGTGGCAGGTTGGAGATCACGCGTTCGTCCTTGGGCAGGCGCACGGCCACGGCGAACTTGCGCTCGCCCTCCCACAGGCTGGTGGCGGCCTTGCCGGCGAGGGCGGCCTCGATCACGTCCTGGATGTCGCCCACGTTCAGGCCGTAGCGCGCGGCGCGGTCGCGGTCGATGTCCAGCAGCAGCTGCGGCACCTGGCCGTCTCGGTCGATCTCGGCGCGGGCCACGCCCTGCACCTGCTTGATCTCGCGTGCGATCTCGTCGGTGATGCGCTTCATCTCCACCAGGTCGTCGCCCGCGAGCTTGATGACGATCTGGCCCTTGATCTGCGAGATCGACTCCAGCACGTTGTCGCGGATGGGCTGCGAGAACGCGGGGTCGATGCCGGGGATGGCCGACAGCGCGCGGCCCATCTCCTCGGTGATCTTCTCGCGCGTCATGCCGGGGCGCCATTGGTCCTCGGGCTTCACGTCCACGAAGATCTCGGCCATGGAGATGGTCTTGGGGTCGGTGCCGTCCTCGGGCTGGCCGGCCTTGGAGACCGTGGTGCGCACCTCGGGCACGCTCAGCAGGGCCTTGCGGGCCATGCGCAGCACGCGCGCCGCCTCGTCGGTGGAGACGTTGGGCGAGAGGGTGAAGTTGACCCAGGTGGTGCCCTCGTCCAGCTCGGGCAGGAACTCCGAGCCCAGGCGCGAGGCGGCCACCAGCGCCAGGCCGAACACGGCCAGCGCGATCACCACCACCGTGCGGCGGCGGGCCAGGGCCCAGTCCAGCACCGGGGCGTAGGCGCGCTTGGCGAGGGTGACCACGCGGTTGTCGCCGTGCGGCAGCTTCCTGCGCAGCATCCAGTAGGCCAGCAGCGGCACCAGGGTGAGCGAGAAGATCAGCGAGCCGACGAGCGCGGCCGAGACCGACAGCGCCATGGGCTGGAAGATGCGGCCTTCGTGGCGCTGCAGCGCGAAGATGGGGATGTGCGCCGCGATGATGATGAGCATCGAAAACAGCGTGGGCCGGCCCACTTCGCCGGCGGCCTCGATGATGGTGTCGCGCCGGTCGCGGTCGTCCATGTCCTCGCCGCGCTCGGCCAGGCGGTGCATGATGTTCTCGATCACGATCACCGCGCCGTCCACGATGATGCCGAAGTCCATGGCGCCCAGGCTCAGCAGGTTGGCCGGCACGCCCATGATCTTGAGGCCCATGAAGGTCGAGAGCAGGGCCAGCGGAATGACCACCACCACGGCCAGGCTGGCGCGCAGGTTGGACAGGAAGATGTACAGCACCAGCGCCACCAGCAGCGCGCCTTCCACGAGGTTGTGGAACACGGTGGTGAGCGTCTTGTCCATGAGCCAGGTGCGGTCGTAGAACGGCACGATCTGCACGCCCGGCGGCAGGCCGCGCGCGTTCAGTTCGGCGATGCGGTCCTTCACGCCCTTGAGCACCACGCTCGGGTTCTCGCCCTTGCGCATCACGACGATGCCGGTGACCACGTCGTCGTCCAGGTCCTGGCCGACCACGCCCAGGCGCGGCACGGCGCCGATCTTGACCTGGCCGATGTCGCGGATCAGCACGGGCGTGCCGTTGCGCGAGGCCACCACGATGCGGCCGATGTCGTCGGCCGAGCGCAGCAGGCCCAGCCCGCGGATGGTGTACTGCTGCGCGCCTTGCGCCACGTAGCTGCCGCCGGCGTTGGCGTTGCCCCGGCCCAGCGCGTCCAGCAGGTTCTGGAACGTGACCTTGTACGCGCGCAGCCGGTCCATGTCGGGCTGCACCTCGTACTGCTTGATCGAGCCGCCCATGGCCACGACGTCGGCCACGCCGGGCACCTGGCGCAGCGCGCGCTCCACCGTCCAGTCCTCCACGGTGCGGATGTCGGTGGTCGACAGGCCGTCGCCCTTCAGGCGGTAGCGCATGATCTCGCCCACCGGCGTGGCGTTGGGCGCGATCTCGGCCTGCACGCCGGGCGGCAGGTCGATGCTGGACAGCCGCTCGGCCACCTGCTGGCGCACGATGTTGGTGTTGGCCGCGTCGTCGTATGTGACCACGCTGAACGAGAGGCCGAACTGCGTGTGCGAGAACACGCGGATCGAATTGGGCAGGCCCGCCAGGGCCGTCTCGATGGGCAGGGTGACCTGCTTTTCGACTTCCTCGGGCGCTCGGCCCGGGTACAGGGCGATCACCGTCACCTGGGTGTCCGTGACGTCGGGAAAGGCCTCGACGGACAGGTTCTTGAACGAGATGAATCCCGCCAGGGCGAACAGCACCGTGCCCAGCACGATGAACAGCGGCTGGTGCAGCGCGTAGTGGATGAGGCGCCTCATGGCTTGGCCGTCCCTTCCGCCTTGCCGCCCGCCGGGCTGGCGGGCGCGCCGGGTACCGGTGCGGGCGCGTCTTCCTCGGCGGCCTGGAACTGGCGGGCCAGCAGCAGCACGTTCTCGGCCACCACCTTCTCGCCGGCTTCCAGCCCGCGGGAGACGACCACCTCGCGCGGGCCTTCGTAGCCCAGCACCACCTTGCGCGGCTCGAACACGCCGGGCTCGCGCTGCACGTACACGGTGTGCTGCGTGCCGTTCAAGGTGACGGCGGCGGCGGGGATGACGACCCCACTCTCGCGGCTTTCCTGCACGTGCACGGTGGCCAGCATCTCGGCCTTCAGGCGCCGGTCGGCATTGGGCACCACGCCGCGCACCTTGAGCGTGCGCGTGCCGGGGTCGATCGCGTCGGCCGCGGCGGTCACGCGGCCGGTGAAGGTGGCCTCGGGGTAGGCGGGTACCTGCAGCGTGAAGCTGTCGCCGGGGCGCAGCGAGGCCAGGTCGCCCTCGCGCGCGTCGATCTGCACCCACAGCGAGGCGGGGTCGGTCACCACGAACAGCGCCGGGTTGCCGGGGCCGGACTGGTCGGGCCGCACCTCCTGGCCAGGATTGAGGTTGCGCTCCACCACCACGCCCGCCATGCCGGCCGTGAGCGCGAGCTGCTGGTTCACTGCGTTGCCGCCGCCGTAGAGGCTGGTGCGCGCGGCGGCGCGGGCCACT
>NZ_BAAJYS010000308.1:0-4110 GCF_057543315.1 Acidovorax sp. KPB24-07 | reverse complement strand
GCCCCCCCGCCCCCGGCAGCTTCGCCGCCGCGGCGCGCAAGGCCGCGCCCGCGGTGGTCAGCATCAACACCAGCAAGGCCGCCGTTCGCCACCCGCGCAGCAACGACCCGTGGTTCCAGTTCTTCTTCGGCGACCAGGGAACGCAGCAGGCGCAGACCGGCCTGGGCAGCGGCGTGATCATCAGCCCGGACGGCTACATCCTCACCAACAACCACGTGGTCGAGGGCGCGGACGAGATCGAGGTCACCCTGACCGACAGCCGCCGCACGCGCGCCACCGTGATCGGTACCGACCCGGACACCGACCTGGCCATCCTGAAGGTGCAGCTGGACAAGCTGCCCGTGATCGTGCTGGGCAACTCCGACCAGCTCGCCGTGGGCGACCATGTGCTGGCCATCGGCAACCCGTTCGGCGTGGGGCAGACGGTCACCAGCGGCATCGTGAGCGCGCTGGGCCGCAGCCAGCTGGGCATCAACACGTTCGAGAACTTCATCCAGACCGACGCGGCCATCAACCCGGGCAATTCGGGCGGCGCGCTGGTGGACGTGAACGGCAACCTGATGGGCATCAACACCGCCATCTACTCGCGCTCGGGCGGCAGCATGGGCATCGGCTTCGCCATTCCCGTGTCCACCGCCAAGCTGGTGCTGGACGGCATCGTGAAGGACGGGCAGGTCACGCGCGGCTGGATCGGCGTGGAGCCGAACGAGCTGTCGCCCGAACTGGCGCAGACCTTCGGCGTGAAGGCCTCCGAGGGCGTGATCATCACCGGCGTGCTGCAGGACGGCCCCGCCGCCCGTGCCGGCATGCGACCGGGTGACGTGATCGTGCAGGTGCAGGACAAGCCGACCGCCAGCGTCTCCGCCCTGCTCACCGCCGTGGCCTCGCTCAAGCCCGGCACGCCCGCCACGTTCCAGCTGCAGCGCGGCGATTCGCGGGTGGAGCTGGAGGTGGTGCCCGGAACCCGGCCCCGGCCGCAGCGGGCACCTCAGCCACAGCGTTGAGGGGGCGTTGTCCCGGGGGGCTTTGCCGCGCAGGACACGATTGAAACGGGTGGGCGATGCACGGGCCGTACGGGCGGCCCATGGGTGCACTTTGGTCTTGAAGGCTGGCCGGCGACGAGAACATCCGGCGCGGATCAGAGCATCGAACAGGCCGTGGAGCGCCCTGCAGGCAATCCCCGGTGTGGCATCAGCGTCGCAATGAAGGATCGATCACCCGATCACCCGATCACGCCCTGCCCTCGACGAAGCGACCAGACCGCGGCGCGCAAGGCACGCACGCCGCGCAGGCGTTGCCGCGCAGGCGTTGCCCAGTCCCCCGATCCGATGTCAGGTGGGTTCCTGCGCCTGTTCGTCCTCGGGCGCCTTGGTGTGCCGGATGAAGAGCTGCGCCGCCCAGATGCCCAGTTCGTAGAGCAGGCACATCGGCACGGCCAGGGCCAGCTGGGACACCACGTCGGGCGGGGTGACCACGGCGGCGATGATGAAGGCCAGCACGATGAAATAGCCGCGAAAGCCCTTGAGCTTTTCCACGCTGACCAGCCCCATGCGCGCCAGCACGATCACGACGATCGGCACCTCGAACGACAGGCCGAACGCGAGGAACATGGTGAGCACGAAGCTCAGGTACGCCTCGATGTCAGGCGCGGCGGTGATGCTCTTGGGCGCGAAGCCCTGGATGAAGGCGAACACCTGCCCGAACACGAAGAAGTAGCAGAACGCCACGCCCACCAGGAACAGCAGCGTGCTGGAGACCACCAGCGGCAGCACCAGCTTCTTCTCATGCGAATACAGGCCCGGCGCCACGAAGGCCCACACCTGCCACAGCACCACGGGCAGTGCCAGCAAGAAGGCCGACATCAGCAAAATCTTGAGCGGCACCATGAACGGCGAGATCACCGAGGTGGCGATCAGCGTGGCGCCCTTGGGCAGGTGCGCCACCAGGGGCGCGGCCAGCAGGTCGTAGAGCGCGCCCGGGCCGGGGTACAGGAACAGGATGCCCGCGGCGATGCCGATGGCGATCAGCGCCTTGACCAGGCGGTCGCGCAGCTCCATGAGGTGCTGCACGAACGGCTGCTCAGTGCCGGCCAGCTCGTCTTCTTTAGTGGGGGTTTCGGACATGGTGCAGGAGGGGCGGGCATTGCACCCGCGCGGGTGGCTGCGCGGGGTGCGCAGCCATCAATGGAATTTCTGGGGCCGAAAGCGGGCCACGCGCGCCGCGCCCGACTGGGCCTTGGTGCGCACGCCGCTGCGGGCTTTGTACCACTGCGGCGTGGCGCCCCGCTTGAGGCGCCAGTTCTTGCCGGGGTGCTTGTATGCCGGCACCACGCTGGCGTCGCCGGCCGCATCGTACGGCACACCGGTGTCGGTGCCCGTGCCGGACGCGGTGCCGGAAAAGTCGTTGTTCCAGTCTTTTTCGAAGTCGCTGGCGCTGGTGTGGATGCTCTGGTGCACGTCGCGTGCGGCACCTTCCATCGTTTCCTTCATCTTGCGCAGCTCGTCCAGCTCCATGGAACGGTTGACCTCGGACTTCACGTCGGCCACATAGCGCTGCGCCTTGCCCAGCAGCGTGCCGACGGTGCGCGCCACGCGCGGCAGCTTCTCGGGGCCGATGACGATCAGCGCCACGGCGCCGATCAGCGCCATTTTGGACAGGCCAATATCAATCATGGAAGCAGGGCCGGCAGGGCATTAGCCCTTGTGCTTGGCTTCGACGTCGATGGTGGTGCCCTTGGGATCGGCGGCGGTGTGGTTGACGACCTGCCCTGCGGGGGGCGTGGCCGGCGGCACGTCGCTCGCGGAGCCGTCCTTCATGCCGTCCTTGAACCCCTTGACGGCGCCGCCCAGGTCGGAGCCCATGTTCTTGAGCTTCTTCGTGCCGAACACCATCACCACGATCAGCAGCACGATCAGCCAGTGCCAGATGGAAAACGAACCCATGTCAATCTCCTAACGAATACGGACCATTCTAGACCCGCCGCATGACGGGGAAGTTCATATCCCTGCGGCGCCCGGGCTCCACGCCCTTCCCGGCGGCCGCCGGTTCAGCCCTTGAGCCAGGGCCGCGGGCCGCCCATCACGTGCACGTGCAGGTGGTGCACTTCCTGGCCGCCCTCGGCGCCCGTGTTCACCACGATGCGGAAACCGCCTTCGGGATAGGGATTGCAGCCCTGCTCCAGCGCCAGGCGCGGGGCCAGCGCCATCATGCGGCCCAGCACACCGGCATGGGCCTCGGTCACGCCGGCCATGGAGTGCACATGCTCCTTGGGCACCATCAAAAAATGCACGGGCGCCCAGGGGTGGATGTCGTGGAAGGCGAAGATGTCTTCGTCCTCGTACACCTTCCTGGAGGGAATCTGGCCCGCGATGATCTTGCAGAAAAGGCAGTTCGGATCGTGCTGCATGGCTGAGGGATGGGGTGGAACTGGAAAAACGGGTCCTGGCTGGAGGCGCCGGGTCAGGCATTGTCGGCCATGTTCACCGTGGGACGCACGCCGACGTCGGCCTGGTGGGCCTGGATCCAGCCCTGCCCCGCGGTGCGGCCCAGCTCGAACAGCTGGCGGATGAACGGCAGGTCCGCCCGCGTCTTGCTGGAGGCGCCAAAGCCCGCCAGCAGCGAGCCGCCGTCGATGCGGTGCATGCGCACGCTCTTGTAGCGCCGCGCATCCAGCTTGCCCTCGGCCAGCAGGCGCCGCACGAACTCGATGGCGCGCATCTCGCCCAGCAGGCTGGCGTTGAAGGTGACCTCGTTCATGCGCTCCATGATCTCGGAGGCGGTGTCGGGCACCTCGGCATGCTCGATGGGGTTGATCTGCACCAGCAGGACGTCGCTGCACTCGGTGTTGTAGATCAGCGGGTACAGGGCCGGGTTGCCGGAGTAGCCGCCGTCCCAGTAGTGCTGGTCGCCGATCTGCACCGCCTTGAACAGGAGGGGCAGGCAGGCCGAGGCCATGACGGCATCGGCGCTCAGGGCCTTGCCGGAGAAGATCTCGCCGCGCCCGGTGCGCACGTTGGTGGCGCACACGAAGACGCGGGGGTGGCGCGCGGCGCTCAGCACGTCGAAGTCCACCTCGCGCTCCAGCAGCCGGCGCAGCGGGTTGATGTCCAG
>NZ_BAAJYS010000307.1:0-4121 GCF_057543315.1 Acidovorax sp. KPB24-07 | reverse complement strand
ACATCTCGATCAGCCGCGCCACGTCGGCGCGGCACGGCGGGGCGGTCGCGCCACAGCAGGGCGCCGGTGTCGGGTAGGCGGGCCTCGATGTTCATGGGGCAGGCGCCGCGCAGCGCGGCGAAGCCGCTGTGCATCTCGGCGCAGACGCTGCGGGCCCGTGCGCGGGCGGCCGCGTCGGCAGGCCACAGCGCCTTGTCCGGGTGCTTTTCCGCCACGTATTCGGCGATGGCGAGGGTGTCCCACACCGCCAGGCCGCCGTCGACCAGCACGGGCACCTTGCCGGTGGGCGTGACCGCCTGGATCTTCTGCTTGAACTGCGAGCCTTCGTCGAAGCTGTCGAAACGCAGCGGCACTTCCTCGAACGCGATGCCGGCCTGGCGCAGCAGCACCCAGGGGCGCATGGACCAGGAGGAGTAGTTCTTGTTGCCGATGTAGAGCTGGAACATGGGATTCACCTCGGAAAACGGGAGGTGCATCCTACGACGCCGTCGAGCAGCCTTTCGATGCCTTTTCGCCCGGCGACTGATGCGCGCCGCGCATCAGCGGTGCCTGGCGCCCTGGCCGGTCAGATCGGCCAGACCACGCCGTTGTCGTTCAGGATGGCATTCAGTGGCAGATCGTGGGCCTCGGGCTCGAAGTCGTCGATGTAGCCGTGCGTGAAGCCCAGGCCCACCGTGGTGGGCACCGGCTGCAGCGTGGCCAGCGTGCGGTCGTAGAACCCGCCGCCGTAGCCCAGCCGGTAGCCGCCGGGGCCGTAGCCCACGCAGGGCACGAACAGCAGCGAGGGCACGATCACCTCGGTGTCCTTGGGCTTGGGGATGCCGTAGGCGTCCTCCTCCATGGGGCAGCCGGGGTACCAGGCATGGAAGGTGAGGGTCTTGTGCACCTTGTCCACCACCGGCAGGCCGATGCGGCGCCGCTGGGGCTCGTCCAGCAGTTCGCCGTCTTCCTTCCAGCGGTGCAGCGCCGGGAGCGGGTCGAACTCGCCCTTGATGGGCCAGTAGGCCCCGATGACGGTGTCGGGCCGGTCCACCAGCCAGATTCGCATGACGCGCTGAAGCAGGTCCGCCCGCTGTAGGCGGTCGGGGAGGTTCAGGCGTTCTTCTACCAGTGCGCGGCGCAGGGCTGCTTTGTCCATCACATAATTCCCCCAATGCAATTGCTCAAGATTCTGACACCGCTCGTCGCGGGCGCCTTGCTCGCCGGTGGCGCGACCCTTGCGGTCGCGCAAAACCGGGGTGACGATACCCTGCTGGAGATGCAGCAGGCCTTCCGCAAGGGCGACCGGCAACGGCTCACCCAGCTGCTGCCGAGTGCCCGTGGCCACGTGCTCGAGCCCTGGGCCGCCTACTGGGAGTTGCGGGCCCGCCTCGGCGAGGCCCTGCCGCAGGAGGTGGGCGCCTTCCTGCAGCGCTACGCCGGCACCTACCAGGAAGACCGCCTGCGCAACGACTGGCTGCTGCTGGTGGGCCAGCGCCGCGACTGGGTGCAGTTTTCCGAGCTGCACCCGCAGTTCCGCATGGGAGACGACCGCGAGGTGCGCTGCTACGCGCTGCTGATCGAGCAGATCAAGGGCACGGCGCCGGCCGGCGCCATCGAGGAGGTGCTGCGCAACTGGTACGGCCAGCGCGAGGCCGACGACGGCTGCACGCACGCGGTGGCCGAGTTCTATGCCGACAAGAAGGTCACGGCCATGGACATCTGGCGCAAGGCGCGCCTGTCGGCCGAGGCCAACCGCGCCCGCGCCACGCGCAACGCGGTCGAGATCGTGGCGCCCGAGGCGCTGCCGCAGCTGCGTGAGGTGTTCGATTCGCCCGTCAAGTTCCTGGCTGGCCGCGCCACGGCCGCCGGGCGCGTGCGCCAGGAGCTGGTCGTGCTCGGGCTCATCAAGATGGCCATGGCCGACCCTGGCGCCGCGGCGCGGCTGCTGGATGCCAAGTGGGGCGTGCAGCTGTCGTCCGAGGAGCGCAACTGGGTCTGGGGCGTGATCGGCAAGCAGACGGCGATCGCGCTGTCGCCAGACGCCATGGGCTACTTCGGCAACGTGTCCAAGGACGCCGACCTGTCCGACGACACCCTGGGCTGGAAGGTGCGCGCCGCCCTGCGGGCCGGGCAGTGGAAGCAGGTGGCGCGCGCCATCGACGCCATGTCGCCCACCGCCCGCCAGGACAGCACGTGGACCTACTGGCGTGCCCGCGCCTGGCTGTCCAACCGCCCGGGCGACGAAGACAAGGCCCGCGCCCGCGAGCTGCTCGAACGCATCGCGGGCACCAACGGCTTCTATGAAATGCTGGCCCTGGAAGAGCTGGGACAGCGCGTGGTGCTGCCGGCCGCGCCCCTGCCGCCGACGCCCGAGGAAAAGGCCGCCGTGCGCGCCAACCCGTCGCTCAACCGCGGGCTGTACGCCATCTTGCTGGGGCTTCGCGGCGAAGGCGTGCGCGAATGGAACTACGCCACCAACCTGCACAGTCCGGGCGGCATGGCCGACCGCGAGCTGCTGGCCGCCGCCGAGTTCGCCTGCCAGCGCGAGGTGTGGGACCGCTGCATCAACACCAGCGAGCGCACCAAGGCGGCATTCGACGCATCGCAGCGCTTTCCCATGCCGTTTCGCAGCACGGTGGTGGCGCGGTCGCAGGCCATCGGGCTCGACCCGGCCTACGTGTACGGGCTCATCCGCCAGGAAAGCCGCTTCGTCATGGACGCGCGCTCGGGCGTGGGGGCTTCCGGCCTCATGCAGGTCATGCCGGCCACGGCCCGCTGGACGGCCCGCAAGATCGGCATGGCGAATTTCACGCCCGACCAGATCAACGACCGCGAGACCAATATCACCATCGGCACCGCCTACCTCAAGCTGGCGCTGGACGATTTCGACGGCTCCATGCCCCTGGCCGCTGCGGCCTACAACGCCGGCCCGGGCCGCCCGCGCAACTGGCGCAACGGTCCGCTGCTGGAGGCGGCCATCTGGGCGGAGAACGTGCCTTTCAGCGAAACGCGCGACTACGTGAAGAAGGTGCTGGCCAACACGACGCTGTACGCCGCGATCCTGAGCGGCCAGCCGCAGTCGCTCAAGGGGCGGCTGGGCAGCGTGGGGCCGCGCGATGCCGCAGTGCCGGAGCCGAACAAGGACCTGCCCTGATTCCTGCGCGGTGCCGGGTGCGAGGGCGCCCGGCACTGCGGTTTCACCCGGCCGCGGAGGGCGGCCGTTTCATAAAAAAAAACCATGTCCAACAAGAAGAGAATCGGGGCCGCTGCGGCCATCGCCTTGGCAGCCGGGTTGCTGTGCGGGGCCGTTTCGGCGCAGCCGGTCTACAAGTGGGTGGATGCGCAGGGCCGCACGCAGTATGGCCAGCAGCCGCCGGACCTGTCCACGGCCGAGCAGCCGCAGTTGCACAACACGGTGCCGTTCGGCAGCAGCGGCGGGACCGGTTCTGCCGCCGCGCCGCGCAAGCTGCCCCGGGACGTGCAGGACCAGGTGAATGGCCTGGCGCAGGGTTTGACCAAGACGCAGCCGGGCAAGGTGCCGCTGTCCTGCGGCAGGGCGGTGAGCAACGCGACCTCGGGCCTGGACACCATGCTGGAGACCGGCGACAAGAACGCACGCGACGGCTACCTGACCCGCGAGCAATACGAAGCCACGGCGGGCAAGATCCGCGCCACGCGCAGCCACATCACGGTCGGCGACTGTGAATCGGCCACGGGCGTCAAGCGCGACTTCTACCAGTGCATTTCCAACGACCGCAACCACGTGATGGGGTGCGCGCAGCAGCACCGCTTCTGAAGCCCGGCCTGCCGGCGCTCAAGGCACGTCGTCGCCCGTGGGCGGGGCCTTGCGCCCGGTGACCATGGCCCGCACGAGATTCTCGCGGTGCTTGTACCCGGTGAACAGCACGCCGCCCACGTGCAGGGCGACCAGGCCCAGCAGGGTCCAGCCCAGGCCCTCGTGCAGGTTGGCGAGCCAGCCGTAGCCCCAGAACAAGTCGGTGGTGTAGAGCCAACCGGTGAACCCCAGCAGACCGATGCAGCCCAGCAGCGCCACCACCATCCAGCCGCCCAGCGGGTTGTGGCCCAGGTGGCGCGGCGCGCGTCCCGCGCCCACGGCCCGCGCGTAGGCCCAGGTGGCG
>NZ_BAAJYS010000306.1:0-4136 GCF_057543315.1 Acidovorax sp. KPB24-07 | reverse complement strand
CGTCATACCCTTTGGCAGCACCCGGCACCGCATCGCCCGGCGGGGGGCGCCAGGTGCAGGACGCGGGTGGCCAGGCCGGACAGGCGGCGCAGGCTGGGCGCATCGTCCAAGTTGCCCAGCAGGGGGGTGATGCCGGCGGCGCGCAACGGCGCCCTGCGCTCAGGACTGGAAGTCAGGGCCAGCACCCGAGGCCGGGGCCCGCCGGCCGATGCACCCAGCACCCGGGCCGCCCGCAGCCCCACGTCGCCACAGCCGATGATGAGCACGCGTTGGCGGCGAAAGCGCGCCGGCAGGGCACCGAGGGGGCTTTGGTTTGAGGGCAAAATTGGATCCGTTTGGCGAGAAGAACTTCCAAGGATACCCACTCCATGACCCCCGCAGAGACGGCCGCAGCCGCCCACCAGATCACCGTACAGCCCAGCGGCCGGGCCTTTGCCGCACAGCCCGGCGAATCCATTCTGGCCGCGGCCATCCGCAGCGGCGTGGGCCTTCCCTACGGCTGCAAGGATGGGGCCTGCGGCTCGTGCAAGTGCAAGAAGCTCAGCGGCTCCGTGGCCCATGGCGAACACCAGTCCAAGGCCCTGAGCGCGGCCGAGGCCGACGCGGGCTTCGTGCTCACCTGCTGCGCCCAGCCGCTGACCGACGTGGTGCTCGAATCGCGCCAGGTGACCGATGAAAGCGCCTACCCCATCAAGAAGCTGCCGGTGCGCGTGTCCACGCTCACGCGGGTGTCGCACGACGTCATGCAGGTGCGCCTGCAGTTGCCCGCGGCGGACACGTTCCGCTACCACGCCGGCCAGTACATCGAATTCATCCTGCGCGACGGCGCGCGCCGCGCGTACTCCATGGCCAACGCGCCCCACACCCAGGCCGACGCGCCGAGGCTGGAACTGCACATCCGCCACATGGCGGGCGGGCGCTTCACCGACCACGTGTTCGGCGCCATGAAGGAAAAGGAAATCCTGCGTGTGGAAGGCCCCTTCGGCAGCTTCTTCCTGCGCGAGGACAGCCCCAAGCCCATCATCCTGCTGGCCTCGGGCACGGGCTTCGCCCCGATCAAGGCGCTGCTCGAACACATTCAGGCCAAGCGCATCGAGCGCCCGGTCACGCTGTACTGGGGCGGCCGCCGTCCCGGCGATCTGTACATGGATGGCTGGGTGCGCGAGCGCATGGCCACGATGCCCCAGCTGGCCTATGTGCCCGTGGTGTCCCATGCCTTGCCGGAAGACGCCTGGGCGGGCCGCACGGGCTTCGTGCACCAGGCCGTGATGGACGACCATGCCGACCTGTCGGGCCATCAGGTCTATGCCTGCGGCGCCCCCATCGTGGTCGACACGGCACGGGTGGTGTACAGCGCGGAACGCCAGCTCCCCCCTGATGAGTTCTACGCGGATGCCTTTACATCCGAGGCCGACAAGCACGGGGCGAGCGAACCTTCCGCCCAACCCTCTGGAGCCACCTCAGGCTGACGCGGTCCGGGCGCCAGCTTGCGGCAAGGAGCGCGCTCCCGTTGCGCGGCCTTCAGCGGCGCCAGCCCGGCCGGCCGTAATAGCCGCGCCCATAGCCGCCCCGGCCATAGACGCCGAAGAACCCGATGGTCGGCGCCACCACCACAGGCGGCGGCGCCACGTACACGGATTCGGTCTGGTAGTAGCCCGGCCCGCCGTAATAGCCGGACCCTGCGTAGTAGCCCGGGCCGACCGGGGCCACGACGCAGCCGGTGAGCAGGCTGGTGGCCACCGAAGCGGCGGCGAGGGTGATGAGGCGGATGGACATGGTGGCTCCTTGGTGCGGGGTCCGAGATGCCATTCAACGCCCCGGACCTTAAGCGGTCACTTCCACACGGTATCTCAGAAGTAACAACCGGTAATAGCCATCCGCCGGCTTTGATGGACGGTCTTCAGCGCGACAGCGCGCGGCAGGCCTCGGCACAGCGGCGGCAAGCTTCGGCGCAGGCCTGGCAGTGGGCCATGCCGTGCCGGGCGCACTCGTTGGCGCAGCTATCGCACAGTCGGGCGCACAGGGCGCAGATCTCCGGCGCGTGGGCGCTTTCGCGGGCCATGGCGGCGGCGGCCACGCGGCACAGCGCGGCGCAGTCCATGTCCAGGGCGATGCACTGCACCATGCAGCGGGGCTCGGGCTCGCGAAGGCACGCGGCCGCGCAGTAGTCGCAGGCATCGGCACATTCGCTGCAGGCACGAATGCACTGGGCATAACGCGATGCGGTGACGGTGTCGTGCGGGGCGGCCTGCGGCATGGAATGTCCTTTTTCCGCCGGTGCGGCGGCGCGTGATGGGGTGCAAACTGGGAAACGGCTTCGACGTTTATAGAAATGCCCCCTCGCGGGCCCTGTAGGACGGCGCTGCGACCTCGCACCGCCGGACCCCTTTCATTTTTTTGCACAATGGCAGCATGAATCGCAGAAACCTCCTTCTCTCGGCCGCCGCCCTCACCACGGCGTTTGCATCCCCGTTGGGCTACGCGCAGGATGCGCCGATCCGGCTGATCGTGCCCTACGCACCCGGGGGGCCGCTGGACGTCACGTCCCGCGCGCTGGCCGAGCGGGTGCGCGACACGCTGGGCACGGTGATCATCGACAACAAGGCGGGCGCGGGCGGCAACATTGGCGCCGATGCCGTCGCCAAGGCCGCGCCCGATGGCCTCACCATCGGCCTGGCCGCCACGGCGACGCATGCCGTCAATCCCTGGCTCTACAGCCGCATGCCCTACGACGCGGCCAAGGACTTCGCCGGCATCACGCAGATGGTGAGCGTGCCCAACGTGCTCGTCATCAATGCGGCCAAGGCGGCGGAACTCAAGATCAACACCGTGGCCGATTTGATCGCCTACGCCAAGGCCAACCCCGCCAAGCTGAACTACGGCAGCGGCGGCAACGGCAGCGCAGGCCACCTGGCGGGTGAAATGTTCAAGCAACGCGCCGGCATCTACGCCCTGCACATTCCCTACCGCGGTGCCAGTCCCGCGCAACTGGCGCTGCTGGCCGGCGAAGTGGATTTCAACATCGACAACCTGGCCGCCGCCGCGCCCAACATCCGCTCGGGCAAGCTCAAGGCGCTCGCAGTGACCTCGCCGCAGGCCAGCGCCATGCTGCCGGGCGTGCCCCCGCTGTCGGCCACGTTCAAGGGCTTTGCGATCGAGACGTGGTGGGGCCTGGTCGCACCGGCCGGCACGCCCAAGCCCGTCATCGCCAAGCTGAACAAGGCCTTCGTCGCCGCGCTCAATGCGCCGGAGACCAAGACGCGCTTCGCGGCCCTCATGGCCGAGCCCGTGGGCACCACGCCCGAGCAGTTCGATGCCTTCATGGCGTCGGAGCGTGCCAAGTACCAGCAGGTGGTGAAGGCTTCCGGCGCGAAGGTCGACTGACCAAGCCAGGGCCCGCAGCCACCCTCGGATCGAAACGGTTGCCGGCGCATACCCATCGTGCGCTGGCAGCTATATTTTCAATAGCAACTCGTTTCAGGCGGCAGCGCGGAACTGCCGCCGGTAGGCCGAGGGCGCAATGCCCACCGCCGCCGAGAAGTGCTGCCGCAGCGAGACGGCGGAGCCGAAGCCCGACGCCACGGCCACGGCATCGATCGACTGATCTCCACCTTCCAGCAAGCGCTGCGCCAGCGCGATGCGCTGGTTCTGCAGCCATTGCCCCACCGTGGTCCCGGTGGACTGGCGAAACCGGCGCGTGAAGGTGCGCGGGCTCATCACGGCACGCCCGGCCAGCGCCTCCAGCGTGTGCGCCTCGTGCAGGTGTTCGCCCAGCCACTGCAGCAGCGGAGCAAGGCGATCTCCCCGCACCGAGGGCGCCACCGGCTGCTGGATGTACTGCGCCTGGCCACCCTGACGGTGCGGGGCCACCACCATGCGGCGCGCAGCGCAGTTGGCGGCCTCGGCACCGTGCTGCTGGCGCAGCAGGTGCAGGCAGCAGTCGATGCCCGCGGCGGTGCCGGCCGAGGTCAGCACCGTGCCATCTTCCACATACAGCACCTCGGGCCGAAGCGCCACCTGCGGGTAACGCTGCGCGAACGCCTGCGCCAGCGCCCAGTGGGTCGTGGCGGCGCGGCCGTCGAGCAGCCCCGCCTCGGCCAGTACGAACGCCCCCAGGCACAGGCCCACGATGCGCG
>NZ_BAAJYS010000305.1:0-4144 GCF_057543315.1 Acidovorax sp. KPB24-07 | reverse complement strand
CAGTGCACCGGGGCCGGGGTGCCAGTGCCCTGCGATGAAGTTGGCGCTGCGGATCAGGTCGGGGCGGTGGAGAGTCAGGGGCAGGGTCAGGGGCATGGCAAGGACAGAATGGGGTTGGAATGAAATCGGGCTCCAGTGCAAATAACACTAGGGCATCTTGCTATCAATTTTGTAGTGATGGTGCCTGGCCCGGTTCAGCCAGGATCAGCTCACGATGCCCAGGTGCCACGGCACGAATTCGTGGTCGCCCAGGCCCAGCAGCTCGCTCTTGGTGGCGCCGCCGCTCGCGTGCCGCAGGATCTGCTCGAAGATGCGCTGGCCCATCTCCGGGACCGTCAGTTCGCCGTCCAGGATCACGCCGCAGTTGATGTCCATGTCTTCCTCCAGCCGCTTGTACATGGCCGTGTTGCTGGCCAGCTTGATCGTCGGCGCCGGCTTGCTGCCGAACATCGAGCCGCGCCCGGTGGTAAAGCAGATCAGCTGCGCGCCGCTGGCGATCTGCCCCGTGGCCGCCACCGGGTCGTAGCCCGGCGAATCCATGAAGACGAAGCCGCTCTCGTCGATGCGCTCGGCGTATTCGTACACCGCGCGCAGCGGCGTGGTGCCGCCCTTCATCGCCGAGCCGAGCGACTTTTCGAAGATGTTCGCCAGCCCCCCGGCCTGGTTGCCGTGGCCCACCACGCCGTTGAACTGCGCGTTCTGCCCGGCCGCGTAGCGCTCCCACCAAGCCAGGCGGTCCAGCAATTTTTGCCCCACCTCGGGCGTGACCGCGCGGCGCGTGAGCATGAACTCCACGCCGTGGATCTCCGGCGTTTCCGACAGGATGGCCGTGCCGCCGTGGCGCACCAGCACGTCCATCGCCGCGCCCAGCGCCGGATTGGCCGTGATGCCCGAGAACCCATCCGAGCCGCCGCACTCCAGCCCGATCTTGAGGTGGCTGGCGCTCACCGTGCTGCGCCGCGCGGCGTTGGCTGCGGGCAGCATCGCCTCGATCGCCTCCACGCCCGCGGCGATGGTGGCGCGCGTGCCGCCCACCTCCTGCATCACCAGCGTGCGCATCAGGCGCCCGCGCTGCAATCCTTGCGAATCCACCAGCCCATCGACCTGGTTGCGCTCGCAGCCCAGGCCCACGATCAGCACGCCCGCCAGATTGGGGTGGCGCGCATAGCCGGCGATCGTGCGGCGCAGCACGTCGAAATGCTCGCTGGGCGACGACATGCCGCAGCCGCTCGTCTGCGCGAACGCCACCACGCCATCGACGTGCGGGAAGGCCTTCATCCGCTCGGGCGTGAAGTGCGCGGCGATCTGCTTGATGACCGTGGCCGAGCAGTTCACCGACGACAGGATGCCGATGAAGTTGCGCGTGCCCACGCTGCCGTCCTCGCGCACGAAGCCCTGGAACGTGGCGCGCTCGGCTTGCGGCACATAGTCCACCGGCCGCACGTCCGCGCCGAAGGCCGGGTCGCGGTAGTAATCGACCAGCTCGATGTTGTGGCTGTGCACGTAGTCGCCCGGCTCCAGGTCGCGCGTGGCCACGCCGATCACCGTGTCGTACTTCTTCACCTGCTCGCCCTGCGCGATGCGCCGCGCGGCGATCTTGTGGCCCGCCGGCACCTGGGCGCGCGTGCGCACGCCCAGTTCGGCAATGGCCTGCCCGATCGCCAGCGCCGACTTGGCCACCAGCACGTTGTCGTTGGGGTGCAAGTGCAGCAGCGGGCTGTCGGTGGGGGCGGGGAGCGGCGCAATGGCGTTCATCGGTGGGGCTTTCGGGTGGGGGCGCTTCGGGAGGGGCGCTCTCTCGCAGGGTGGGGCGGCGCGGCGGCTGCGATGCCGCCGCCCGTTCGCTCGGCATCAGCTCTTCATCAGCTCGCGCAGCTTGAGCTTGTCGATCAGCACGGTCTCCTTGGCGTAGACCGTGTTCACGTATTTTTCGTAGTCGGGGCCGTCCAGGTAAAGCAGCGGCGCATCGAGCCGGTCGGCCACGGCCTTGAACTCGGGGCTCGCCACGGCTTGGCGGAAGGCCTCGCGCAGCTTCGCCGCAATGGCCGGGTCCAGCCCCTTGGGCGCGCCGATGCCGTTGGGCGCATCCACCACCACGTCGTAGCCCAGCTCGCGCAGCGTGGGCGTGTCCTTGAAGCGCGCGGTGCGCTGCTCGCCCCAGGTGGCCAGCAGGCGCAGCTTGCCGGCCTCGACATGCGGCGCCCATGAGCTGGAATCGGCCAGCGCATCCACATGGCCGCCCAGCACGCCCTGCAGCGCTTCGGCGCCGCCCTTGAACGGCACGTGGTTCAGGCGGATGCCCGCCACGCTGGCGAATTCTTCCATGCCCACGTGCGTGGCACCGCCCACCCCCGCGTGCGCATAGGTCACCTGGCCGGGGTTCGCCTTGGCGTGCTGCACGAAGTCCTGCAGCGTCTTGAACCGCGAATCGGCCGGCACCGCGATGCCGAAGGTCTGGCCCGAGGTGCGAGCGAGGTAGGTGAAGTCCTTGCGCGGATCGGCCTGCAGGGTGCCCAGTTGCGAGAACCGCGTGACCGAGATCGGGATCTGCCCGATCGTGTAGCCGTCCGGCCGGGCGGAGGCCAGGGCCTTCGAGCCGATCATGCCGGAGGCCCCGGCGCGGTTTTCCACCGCCACCGCCTGGCCCAGGATGCGGCCGGCCACCGTGCACAGAGTGCGCATCGACTGGTCGGCCGTGCCGCCGGCCGGCCAGGGGCAGATGAAGGTGATCGGGCGCTCGGGATAGCCGTTGGCCAGGGCGCGGGAGGGAAGGAGGGTGGACGTGGCGGCCAGCGCGGCCGCGCCGGCGGCGCCCAGCACGAACTGGCGCCGCTGCAAGGGGCGGGAAGAATTCATCGATGTCTCCGGTCTGTTTTTTATCGGGAAAGCACAGGCCGGATTCTTGGGCAGACAATCATTGCTTTCCAATGAATTAGCAGACTCGCTTCATAGCCTTTAGGTTATGAAGCCGAACGGCACCTTCCCCTTCGTTGAAAGGACGCACCGATGACCACCGAGCCGACCGAGGCCTTGCAGCAGGTGCTGCACCACGACATCCCGCTCACCCGCGACATGGGCCTGACCGTGCTGCGCTGGGAGGGCCACGCGCTGCACCTGCATTTGCCGTTGGAGCCCAACGTCAACCACAAAAGCACCATGTTCGGCGGCAGCCTGTATTGCGGCGCCGTGCTGGCCGGCTGGGGCTGGCTGCACCTGCGCCTGCGGGAGGCGGGCATCGAGGGCGGCCACATCGTGATCCAGGAGAGCCGCATCCGCTACCCGCTGCCCGTGCGCGGGGCCGCGGTGGCGATCTGCGAGGCGCCCGACCCGGCCTTGTGGCGCACCTTCATCACCACGTACCAGCGCCGCGGCCGCGCGCGGCTGGCGCTGCACACCCGCGTCCGGGCCGAGGGCAGCGAGGACGATTCGGTGCAGTTCACCGGGCAGTTCGTGCTGCACCGCTGACCGGAGCGGCGGCCAGCCCGTGCCGGCCTGTGCCCCGGTGCACGTGCTGCATCGCCCACCTGCGGCTTCCTTTCCTGTCCTTTCCTTCCACCACCTTCCACGCCCACGCCCCATGAGCCAGATCGACCGCGTTTTACGCTCCAACCTCAAGCTGCGGCACCTGCAGATGCTCGTGGCGCTGGACCAGTTTCGCCACGTCGGCCGCGCGGCGGATTTCCTCTCCGTCACCCAGCCCGCCGTCTCCAAGACGCTGGCCGAGATCGAGCGCATGTTCGGCCTGCCGCTGTTCGACCGCTCCACCCGCGGCACCGAGCCCACCGCAGCCGGTGCGAGCGTGGTGCGCTTCGCGCGGTCGGTGCTGGCTGGCTACGACCGCACCCGCGACGAGATCGCCGCCGAGGCCAGCGGCGCGCGCGGCCGCACCAGCGTGGGCGCCATGGTGGCCGCCACGCCCGTGCTGCTGGCGCAGGCGGTGGAACAGCTCAAGGCCCGGTCCCGCCACACCACCGTGCTGATCGAAGAGGGCGACCTGACGCGCCTGCTGCCGAAGCTGCGCCTGGGCGAGCTGGACCTGTTCGTCGGCCGCCTGGAGCCGGGCTACGCCTCGCCCGACCTGGAAACCGAGGCCCTCTACGACGACCCCATGGTCGCCGTCGTGCGACCGGGGCATCCCCTGGCC
>NZ_BAAJYS010000304.1:0-4144 GCF_057543315.1 Acidovorax sp. KPB24-07 | reverse complement strand
CCGCCACCGCCGCGGCGGCACCCGCCCCCGCCACGGCCACCGCGGCAGGCTCGGCCCAAACCTGCGATGCGCCTTGCGAATCAACGGGTGCATCGCGCAGCGGCGCAGCCGCCAGTGCGTCGGCCTCGCGCACCACGGCGGCGGCTTCGTCCGGCGCCATCTGCAGGGCCGCGCCCAGGCGTTGCAGAAAGGCCTTTTCCTGGGCATTGCACACGCCGTCGGCATCGCACACGCCCACGGCCATTTCGTAGGCCAGCTGGCGCAGCGCGGGCGTGTCCAGCGCCTGGGTCGCGTCCTCGATGCGCACGCGCTGCAGCAGCACGTCCTGGTAGAGCTTCATCAGGTCCAGGCCGGTGCCGGCGCTGAGCGACTCGGCCAGCTGGCGCAGGTGTTCGCGCTCGCGCTCGTCCTTGTGTTCGTCGGCAAAGGCCGCCATCAGGCTGATGGCCATCACGGCGCGGGTGTGTTCGGGTTGCATGGATCGGTATTCCTCGGGTGGCAAAAACGAAAAGGCATCAAAGGGGAGAGACGGTCGGCCGGCGCCGCGTGCACGGGCCGCCGGCCTCCAACAGGCTGGCGGGCCGGCGCGGTGCCGATCCGGGTTCCCGCTGCGCTGTATGCGTTGGTTTTGCAGAGGAAGGAAAGCGCAGCCGCCGCAATGGCGGAGCGATCCCCGGGCTGCATCTAGGAGCGAAAGCGCGGTTTTCAATAGGCCGGTGGCGCGCGGTGCCGGATTTGGCTGACAGCCAGGACTTCGTCGTCCCGACGACAATGCGGCCTGCCACAACAACACACCCTGCATGCCGCGCATGCGGACCAGAAAGGCCCGTCTTCCATGACTGCACCCGTCCCTACCGCGGCCGACGCCGACGCACCCGCGCCCCGCGCCTACACCGCCGAGGAGAAACGCCACCGCGTCTTCTCCATCATGGCGGCCTCGTCGGGCAACCTCGTCGAGTGGTTCGACTTCTACGTGTATGCCTTCTCGGCGCTGTACTTCGCGCCGGCCTTCTTCCCCAAATCGGACCCCACCGCCCAGTTGCTGAACACCGCCGGCGTGTTCGCCGCGGGCTTTCTCATGCGGCCCATCGGCGGGTGGCTGTTCGGGCGCATCGCGGACAAGTACGGGCGCAAGACCTCGATGCTGATCTCGGTCACCATGATGTGCGCGGGCTCCCTCGTCATCGCCGGCCTGCCCACCTATGCCGCCATCGGCGCCTGGGCGCCCTTCCTGCTGCTGATGTGCCGCCTGTTCCAGGGGCTGTCGGTGGGCGGCGAATACGGCACCACCGCCACCTACATGAGCGAGGTGGCGCTGCGCGGCCAGCGCGGCTTCTTCTCCTCATTCCAGTACGTGACGCTGATCGGCGGGCAGCTGCTGGCGGTGCTGGTCATCGTGATCCTGGAGACGCTGCTGAGCGAGGCCGAGCTGAAGGCCTGGGGCTGGCGCATTCCGTTCGTGATCGGCGCCATCTCGGCCGTGGTCGCGCTGCTGCTGCGCCGCACCCTTCACGAGACGCAGACCGACGCCGCCAAGCAGAACAAGGAGGCCGGCACCATGGGCGGGCTGTTCCGCCACCACAAGGCGGCCTTCTTCACCGTGCTGGGCTACACGGCCGGCGGCTCGCTGATCTTCTACACGTTCACCACCTACATGCAGAAATACCTGGTGAACACGGTGGGCCTGCCCATCAAGACCACCAGCTATGTGATGACGTGCGCGCTGTTCGTGTACATGTGCATGCAGCCGCTGTTCGGGACGCTGTCGGACCGCATCGGCCGGCGCAACAACATGCTGCTGTTCGGCGCGCTGGGCGCGCTGTGCACGGTGCCCATCCTCACGGCGCTGCAGCACACGACCAGCCCCTACGTGGCCTTCGTGCTGATCGCGCTGGCCCTGGCCATCGTGAGCTTCTACACCTCCATCAGCGGCATCGTGAAGGCCGAGATGTTCCCGCCCGAGGTGCGCGCACTGGGCGTGGGCCTGGCCTACGCGGTGGCCAACGCGATCTTCGGCGGCTCGGCCGAGTACGTCGCGCTGGGGCTCAAATCCATCGGCCATGAGACGGTGTTCTTCTGGTACGTGACCGGCATGATGGTGCTGGCGTTCGTGGTCAGCCTGCGCCTGCCGCGCCAGGCGAGCTATCTGCACCACGACCATTGACGGGCCCGGCCCGGCCGCGTCGGCCGGGCCGCATCGCCCCCCCCCCGCATCGCCCCACGCCCTGCCGCCAAGTGCCTGGGCCACCGAATTCAGAACTTTTAAGGTGCCGGCCAGTGGCCTCGCCAGCGGCGGCATCCGGTGCGCTGCAGCGCAAAAAACCCATGCCCCACAAAGACTTGGCGCCGCCATCGGGTCGCGCCAGCACCCCTTGCAGCCCTTCGCCCGCGCCTTCGCGGGCCGCCCTCCCCCGCGTACATTGATCGCCGTGGCACGGGCCCTGACCCGCGCCACGGCAAAAAATCAATTCGGAGGACCGCGGCATGAGCCATTCCCATACTTCCCGCAGGCAAGCCCTGCTGCACCTGGCCAGCCTGACCGCCGGCTTTTCGTTGTGGAGCCTGCAGCACAGTGCCGCCTGGGCGCAGAACCCGGCCGACAACCCGCAGAACTGCGCCCCGCCCCCGCCGCCCGGCCCGGCGACGCCCTTCCAGGGCGGCAAGATCGCCGTCAAGCCACGCAAGAGCGCCTTCGCCCTGACCGACGCCGAGATCGCCAGCCTCACCAAGGGCTGGCAAGGGCTGCGCGACATCACCGCCCAGAACCCCAACAGCCCCACCGGCTGGCTGCGCCAGAGCTACGTGCACTGCTGGGCCTGCGGCGGCGGCACCGACGGCCAGCAGGGCGAGGAAATCCATTCGAGCTGGTGGTTCCCGCCATGGCACCGCGCCTACCTGTTCTTCCTGGAGCGCGCCCTGGTCAAGGCCTCGGGCGACCCCGACCTGCGCCTGCCGTACTGGGACTGGAGCACCCAGAGCCCCTCGACCCAGACCTTCCCGCAGATCTACGCCAGCGCCGGCAGCGCCCTGTACGATCCGCTGCGCAACCCCGCCAACGTGAAGCCGGGGGCCCGGATCCCTGCCGCCTTTGTGGGCCCGAAGGCCATGTCCATCGTGCTGAACTCGCCCACCTATGCCTTGTTCGGCGGGGTCAACACGGCCATCGGCGGCGGCAGCCCCGGCACGCTGGAGACCATTCCCCACAACCACGTGCACGTGTGGACGGGCACCGATGGCAGCCAGGCGCCCAACTATGGCTCCGACATGGGCGTGCTCTCCACGGCCGCCCGCGACCCGGTCTTCTTCGCCCACCATTCCAACGTGGACCGCATGTGGAGCAGCTGGGTCGCGGTCGACCCCTCGCACACCAACCCGCCGGATGCGGACTGGAACGGCCACGCCTGGAACTTCTACGACGAAAACGGCGTGTGGACTTCCATGAAGGTCAGCGACGTCGTCAACTCCGAAAACCTGGGCTACGTGTACGACTCCCTGGCCACACCCCCGAAGCCCCTGCGCAGCGCCGTGCGGACAGCAGGCGCCAGCCAGCCGGCACCGGCCGAGAACGCGGCCCTGGCGCATCCCGCGCAGCCGCTGGTGGTGCTGGCCGCGCCCCAAAAGCGCAACCTGGGCACCGCGCCCGTCACGCACAAGGCCGCGCTGCCGGAGGGCTTTCGCAAGCCGCTCGCCGCGCTGGCGGCCAACCAGTCGTCGCGGCTGTACCTGCTGCACATCGACGACGTGACCACCCCGCCCGACCGCAGCGTGAGCGCCAAGGTGTACGTGAACCTGCCCAACGCCAACGCCAGCACCACCACCGAGTCGCCCAACTTCGTGGGAATGATCTCCAGCGTGGCCAAGACCACGCCCGCGAACACGGCGGGGCATGCGGCGCACCACCAGGCCGGTATCCGCTATTCGTTCGTGATCGACGAGGAGACGGCCCGCCTGATCGCGCGGGACAAGGCCGTCACCGTCACGCTGGTGCCGGTGGACAGCAACGGCGCGACGCCGCGCCGGTCGCAACTGAACTACGGCCGGATCACGCTCACGCCGCTGCCTTGAAGAACCGGCCCTGAAGGCCAGGCTCCGGCCCGACGCGCGGCATGCTGGCTGCGCAGCGGGCCGGGGCCTGCGCTTTTTT
>NZ_BAAJYS010000303.1:0-4148 GCF_057543315.1 Acidovorax sp. KPB24-07 | reverse complement strand
TCGGCCTCCTTGCGGCGCTGGGCCTCCAGGGCGGCGCGCTCCTGGTCGGTGAGGGTGGGGCCCAGGCGCTGGCGCTCGGTGCCCGATGGGCCCAGCACCCGCTGCTCCCGGTCCACGCACTCGGCGATGGGCCGGTCCGCCGTGAGGCGACGGCCCTGGGCATTCACGCAGGTGTAGATGCCGGCGGTCGGAGAACCGCTAGGCTGCGCCCCGGCCGGCGTGCCCGCCAGGCCCGAGAGGGCGATCACCCACCAGCCGAATCTCCAGGCCGTCTTGCTCAAACGAACTACCCCCCTTGCACGCCGTAGCGCTGGCGGTATGCCAGCACGTGTTCATGGTGGGTGTGCACACCCGGCTCCCCACTCTGGGCCAAATACTGCAATAAATCTGCCAGCTTGGCGATGGTGCATACCTGCATGCCCAGATGGTCGCGCACGTACTGCACGGCGCTGTGCTCCACGTCCTGGCCGTTCTCGGTCGCTTTCTCCTGCCGGTCGAGGGCGATGGCCATGGCATGGGGCTGGGCACCCGCAGCGCGGATCAGCGCGATCGACTCGCGCGCCGCCGTGCCGGCGGACATCACGTCGTCCACGATCAGCACGCGGCCGCGCAACGGGGCACCCACCAGCGTGCCGCCTTCGCCGTGGTCCTTGGCTTCCTTGCGGTTGTAGGCAAAGGGCACGTTGCGTCCGTGCCGTGCCAGTTCGACGGCCACCGTGGCCGCGAGCGGAATGCCTTTGTACGCGGGACCGAACACCATGTCGAACTCGATGCCGCTCGCCAGCAGGGCTTTTGCATAGAATTCGGCCAGCCTGCCCATCTTGGCGCCGTCATCGAACAGCCCGGCGTTGAAGAAATACGGGCTCAAGCGGCCTGCCTTGGTCTTGAATTCGCCGAAGCGCAGCACCCCCGCTTCCACGGCGAATTGCACGAAGTCCTGCGCCAGGCGGTCCTGTTCCACCGATTGCGCCTTGTCTGTCACCATGGATTCACCCCTTTTCAAATTAACGAGCCTCAACCTCAACGGCATCCGCTCCGCCGCATCCAAGGGGGTGGAGGCATGGATCGCCGCAACGCGGCCGGATTGTATTTGCGTGCAGGAGATCAAGGCGCAATCGGCCGACATGCTGGGCCGCTTCGAGCACTTGGCGGGCCTGAAAGGGCACTTTCACTTCGCGGCCAAGAAAGGCTACTCGGGCGTGGGCATCTACTCGCGCCACGAGCCGAGCGACGTGCGCATCGGCTACGGCTCGCAGGAGTTCGATGCCGAGGGCCGCTACGTGGAAGCCCGCTTCGACACGCCCGCACGCAAGCTGTCGATCATCAGCGCGTACTTTCCGAGCGGCTCCTCGGGCGAAGAGCGCCAGCTGGCCAAGTTCCGCTTCCTCGACGAGTTCCATCCCCACCTCATGCGCACCAAGGGCGAGCGCGAGTTCATCCTCTGCGGCGACATCAACATCGCCCATCAGGCCATCGACCTCAAGAACTGGCGCAGCAACCAGAAGAACAGCGGATTCCTTCCGCAGGAGCGCGAGTGGATGACAAAGTTGTTGCACATAACTGATGAAGGCGGCGGGCTGATAGACGTTTACCGTCAGTTACAACCAGACGCCACGGACACCGCCTACACGTGGTGGAGCAACCGGGGGCAAGCGTATGCAAACAACGTCGGATGGCGGCTGGACTACCACTTGGCGACGCCGGCCATCGCCGCCCTGGCCCGCACCGAGCATATTTACAAGACCGAGAAGTTTTCTGACCATGCGCCGATCACGATCGGGTACGACATGGTGCTGTAAGCGCAGCGCGCAGCGTGCGGCGGGCATCCACCCGCTTGCAGGGAACCGGCCCTGCCGGGCGGCCGTCTCCCGTTGCGGGCATGGGCCGGATCAGCGGTGAGCGGCTGCGGCCAGTTCGGCCGCAAAGGCCTGGGCCTGCTCTGGCGCTACGAAGGCCTCTTCGTCCTTGCGGATCAGCCCTGCGACTTGGCCGTCATCGGTCACCAGGCGCTTGACGTAGAAGCCATAGCCGGTCTTGCCGTTGTTGGGATACCAGTCGCCCTCGCCCTCGTTCACGCTGTACTTGAAGAGATAGGTGTGCTGCGTGGTGCTGGAGTTGGAAAAGAACTTGACGCAAAACACGAAGCCCGCCAGACCGCCGCTGACCTGGTGTTCACACATCAGGTTGCTGGACGGCGCGGAGATGGTCCCGCTACCGGTGCCGGTGGCATTGCCCACGGCTGTGAACGTGGGAGTCTCAACGCCCCAGCCCAGCGTGGGCGAGTACGTCGTGAACAGCCAGCTGCCTTTCAGGCTTTGCGGTACGGCCGCGTAACCGAAGTTGAAGCGCGAGATGGCCTTTTCGCTCTCGCCGGGGAAGGTGATGAAACCGCTCACGCCGTCGACGAAGCGGATCTTGACCGCGCCCGCGTTGCCCTTTTCAGTGCCCGAGCGGTCTTCGCTGCCCAGGAAACGGCCGCCTTCATAGGACTTGAGATCGGCCGTGACCTGGTTGTCCACCACATTGCCCACGGCCAGGTAGAACGTGGACTTGCCGGTGTTCTCGTACGCATACATCTGCATCACCAGCGTGCCGTTCTGCACGTCGATGCCGAAGCCGCGGCCGGGCTTGCCGTTGACCTCGGAGGTCACCACCCACGTCCCCGCCTGGGGGATGAACGCATGGGCCACGCCCGCACCGAAAACAAAGGCCGCAGCCACCAGCTTCTTGAACATCGCTCCCTCTCTCTTTCGCATTGACGACAATGGCGCCAGCCCTCCGATGAATGCTGAAGCGCGAACCCGAAATCATCGCCGTGAAGCCTGAATACTAACTTACACGATGTTGCAATATTTCACATTACCCGTCACCGCTTTCCAGCAGAACTGCTCGTTGGTGTGGTGCGACGAAACCCTTCTGGCCGCGGTGATCGATCCCGGTGGGGACCTGCCGGCCATCCTCGCCCAGGCGGAGCGGCGGCAGCTGAAGCTAGAGCAGATCTGGCTCACCCACGCCCACATCGACCATGCGGGCGGAGCGGGCGAGCTGGCCCGCACCCGGGTGCTGCCCATCGTCGGGCCGCATCCCGGGGACCAGTTCTGGATCGACGGGCTGCCGCAGCAAAGCGCGATGTTCGGCTTTCCGCCTGCGGAGGCCTTCACGCCCACGCGGTGGCTGGACGATGGCGACACGGTGCAGATCGGCAACGAGACGCTGTCGGTGCGCCACTGCCCCGGCCACACGCCGGGCCACGTGGTGTTCCACGCGCCCCAGATCGAGCGGGCTTTCGTGGGCGACGTGCTGTTTGCCGGCAGCATCGGCCGCACCGACTTTCCCCAGGGCAATCACCAGCAGCTCATCGACAGCATCACGCAGCGCCTGTGGCCGATGGGCGACGGCACGGTTTTCATCCCGGGGCACGGGCCGGAGAGCAGCTTCGGGCGCGAGCGCAAGAGCAACCCCTACGTGGGCGGGACCTGATCCGCGCCCCACGCCGGCCCCGGTCGACTCACCCCCGGCGCGCCGCCTGGTACAGCCCCTGCACCCGCGGCACGTTCTGCTCCAGCTGCCGGATGCGCTCCGGCCCGCTGGGGTGGGTGGAGAGAAACGCGATGCCGCCCTGGCCGCTGGTGGCCTCGCCCATCTTGCGCCACAGGCTCACCGAGGCGTCGGGGTTGTAGCCGGCGCGGGCGGCCAGTTCCAGGCCCACCAGGTCGGCTTCGGTCTCGTCGCCGCGGCTGAACTTCAACGTGATGAGCTGCGTGCCCAGGTTGGCCGCCGCGTTGCCCAGATCGCCCAGGCCCAGCAGCTGCGCCCCGAGGGACAGGCCCACGCTGGTGGCCTGGGTCTTGGCGAGGCGGGCGCGGGCGTGTTCGCGCAGCGCGTGGGCCATTTCGTGGCCCATGATCATCGCGGCCTCGTCGTCGGTGAGCTTGAGCTGGTCCAGGATGCCGGTGTAGAAGGCGATCTTGCCACCCGGCATGCAGAAGGCGTTGATCTGCTTGCTGCCGATCAGGTTGACCTCCCACTGCCACTGGCGGGCCCGGTCGTTCCATTGGGCGGTGTAGGGGATCAGGCGCTGGGCGATGGCGCGCAGGCGCTGCAGCTGCGCATTGTCGGGGCCGGCCAGCGCACGCTGCGCCTTGGCC
>NZ_BAAJYS010000302.1:0-4177 GCF_057543315.1 Acidovorax sp. KPB24-07 | reverse complement strand
GGCCGCCGCCGCCTTCAACGCCCGCGTGATCCCGAGCGTGGCCTACACCGACCCCGAAGTGGCGTGGGTGGGCCTGACCGAAGACCAGGCCAAGGCGCAAGGCATCAAGGTCAAGAAGGGCCTGTTCCCTTGGACAGCCTCTGGCCGTGCCATCGCCAACGGCCGCGACGAAGGCGTGACCAAGCTGCTGTTCGACGATTCGCCCGAGGCCCATGGCCACGGCCGCATCCTGGGCGGCGGCATGGTCGGCACGCATGCGGGCGACATGATCGGCGAGATCGCCCTGGCGATCGAGATGGGCGCCGACGCGGTGGACATCGGCAAGACGATCCACCCGCACCCCACGCTGGGCGAGAGCATCGGCATGGCGGCGGAGATCGCGCACGGCTCCTGCACTGACGTGCCGCCATCGAAGAAGTAAGTCGCTTCAGCGTCTGCCGAAAACAAAGGCCCCGGACGGGAAATCGTACGGGGCCTATTTCCTGGCGCTTACACTAAGCGGCACTTACAAGCCGTTTTCAAGTCCTTTACGTGATTTGGATTCGGTACTTAAACTATTGAAAGCAGGGGGGCAACAGCCAGATGGATATGCGAAGCGTTGTGCCGCTTCAGTCTCTCGTGCGATCTCGCCGATCAGATCCAGTTCTTCCCGCCGAGGAACGTGCTGTCTACGAAAATTTCGTGATCGAAGAGAGGGTGACTGATGATCGATTGAAAAAATACGATCTTGCTTTTGGAAGCGCTCTACTGCCCAACTTGGACGCTTTTTGGCAGCAGCACCGCACCCAATATTTGAATGAACATCAGTTCGTAGAAAAGGACGAGGGTTCAGTTCCCGACACCTTTGAAGCGAAACTCAACGGCTCCAATTTCTGGACTGCTATCGATGACAACGTAGTGTTTTATCGACTGGAGCAGGTTTCCTGGGCGCTGAAGGGCAGTAGCGTGGATCTGGCCGAGTTTGAGTCCGCTGTCAGGGAATCCACTGCAGGGCCTAGTACCTCGTCAAAGACGGTTCATTCGATATTGCAGCGTGTTTTGGCCGAGTGGAACGAACGGCGCAACCTCTTCCCCAGCTTTGCCACCACATCAGACGAAGTGACTACCCTGCTGGAGGAGTCAGATTGGGCCGACCGCGTGCGCGATCACCTTGGCCTGGGTCATATGAATCCAGTAGCCGGTCGTACCGAGGCGGTGCTTTTGATGCGTTACACGGCCAAGGAAGTTCGCGCTGCCCGTGTTGCACGCATCCAAGGTTTTTGTATTCCTACGGTGCTGGATGGCACAATAAATCCTTATTTCTTTCCTACGCCGACTCACGCCGGAGTAGGAGGGGCGGTGTATGAACAAGGCAGGGCCGTGAATCTGGCTCCGGCTCTCACTGAATCGGACTACCGTATGGGCTTGGAATTAATCCACTCCTACTTGGACTACCGTCCTGAGCACATAGTGCGCTGGGGCCTGATTACTCGCCCGCATCAAGCAGATCTGTCCCGGTTGCGGCGCTGGCACCTGAGTTGGTTGCAGCTCAACTGCAACCGTGACGACTTTGCGTGTGAGCTGAACGATGTCTGACTCAGCTACCGCCGTTGCTCCATTGGACGCTGCGGCCCAGTCTTGGGTGGAGGCCCTCGCCCAGGAATCCGAAGCGGCGCTCGATCGCCTTCTGATGGGATGTGTCTGGCTCGGTGCCTACGCCGCACTTGAGCCTGCTCAGGCGTTGTCGCAGTTTCTGCCGACAGCACTAGAAGACACGCTGGACACGGCTTTGCAGAGTTGGCTAGCCCGCCAACTGCGCCAGAACGCTTTGCCTCCAGGAGCAACACCTAAACAATATGCACTGGCGCTGACCCAGGCCGGCGTACTGATGCAGACCCTGTCGCTACCGCGCAGCGTGTCGTGGTGCCGCGAACGTGCGCCCACTCTCTGGGCTTGGCTGAACCGGCAGCCCAGCTTTGCCTCCTGCGACCCGCGCAGCGCCCTGCTGCGCGCCCTGGCCTTGCACCAGACCAACCGCGACCTGCTGTCGTTCTGGATGGGCCTGTGCCGCCAGGGTCAGCCGCGCTGGGCGGCACTGGCGCTGTTCGGTCTGCGGCGTATGCCGGTGAATGACGAGGGCCAGATGCCCGAGGGGCTGCCTACCGCCTTGGTCGGTGGCCTGCTGGACTATGGTCTGAGTCTTCACCGTCATGCTGGCGACGCACCGGAAAAACAAAGTGAGCAGAAGCGTACATGGCTGACCGAGCTGGATTTCCTGAGCGCGGTGTACCCCATGTCCAGCAAGAACTGGCAAGCCCGTTTGCGCGACGCATTGACGGTACGCTCGCAAGACACCGTGCGCCCGGTGCGCCAGTGGCTTGATGAACGCTGGCCAGCCATCAACCAACCGGTGATTGCTGGGAATGGGCGCAAGCCATTGGAGGCTCCCCATTGGGGAAATGAGGTTCAGCCCCTGCTTCATCTGTTTGACAGCCAGCGAGCGAAGGTTGAGCCCCAACTGCGTGGCTTGATGGCACAAAACGCCCGCTACGCTCAAGAAACTGGCGATGCCTACTTTTTTTGTGCGTTCTTATTGCCGCCTCGCCGACTTCCTGCTCAAGTTGCCCAACTACCATGCCAGCATTGCCCGCGACGCCACCTGGGCCTTGCAACTGGGCCAGCATGCCGTGCTTTGGGCGCCGGGTAATCCACAGGCATGGTCGGTAGTCGGCCGGGCATTGGATGAACTGGGCGACTGGCCTGGCGCCCAGACCGTGTTCTGGTATGCCCGCAGGCGCTTTCCCTATGAGTCGCAGACGCACAACCAACTCGGGCATGCCCTGGTCATGCGCGGGCAGCTGGCCGAAGGTGAGGCTGTGTACCGCGCCGCCATCAGCCGCTTTCCCGACGACCCATTTTGTTGGGCCGACTTGGGCAACACCCTGCGCATTGCCCAGGGGCCAGAAGTCGCGCTGCCGGTATACCGACAGGCACAGCAGGCCTTTCACCACGACCCCGTGATCTGCTGCGCTCTGGCCGATGTGCTGATCGAACTCGGGAAAGTGGATGAAGCCAGCTCCGCGCTGGACTTGGCGCGTCGTTTGGCTGACCCGCTCGATAAAAAAACTCAAGGTGTGCTGGGCACCCTGCAACGCCGTTTCCAGAAACTGGCTTCCGGCCAAAGTCTCGCCCCTAGGCGACATACCCCACGGCCGCAAGGTGTGCCACAAACACTTGCACAGCTGGAGCAAGCCGCAGGCACCGGGCTGCAAGGGCTGGCGAGCCTTGGCTGCGCCACGCTGTGGCGTCAAGCCGGGCAACTGGACAAGGCTCGACAAGCCCTGAGCCAAAACGCACAGGCCCTGGATGTGCGCTGGCAAGCCGAGGAAGCATGGCTGATTGCCCAAGAGAATGGTTGGCCGACCGCCCGTGCATGGCTTGAACAATGCGTCGGGCATCACCCCGGTGACGGTGTACTGGCAGCGCTACGCCTGCACGCCGCAGAGCAAAGCGGAGAAGCCGTGGATTGGGGCAGTCTGCGCGGGCGCTTCGAAGAGCTGGCACCGCTGATCCGCGTGCGTCAAGACCGGGAAGTGCGCGTGCCCCACGAGCTGAGTGCCGCGCTGAAGGCCGTGACGGATCAAAGAAGCGGCGAACCGCAATTGAATGAGTTGGACGACGACTTCCGCATGGCCCTGTCGGTGTACCAAAGTGCCCAGAACGACGCCCTGGCCATGCTGGTGCAGCAGGATTACTTGGCCGCCCGGCAGCTGAGTTTGTATTGATTTATTTGTGGGAGACCAAGCTGTCCTTCGAACTGGCGGATCGCCTGACAGCCCCTAAACGATTGAGGGCCTGCGGTCAGTTGGATCGGCGAATGAATGTGCTGCAGGCGGTGGGCCGCACGCCCAACGGCAAGAAGATCGGCGCCGACAAGGCCGGCGTGGCCGTCACCGACCGCGGCTTCATCGACGTGGACATCCAGATGCGCACCAACGTGCCGCACATCTTCGCCATCGGCGACATCGTGGGCCAGCCCATGCTGGCGCACAAGGCCGTGCACGAGGCGCACGTGGCGGCGGAAGTCATCGCCGGCGAACTGCAGGGCAACAAGGAGTTGGCCGCCGCCGCCTTCAACCGCCCGCGTGCATCCCGAGCGTGGCCTACCACCGAACCCGAAGTGGCGTGGGTGGGCCTG
>NZ_BAAJYS010000301.1:0-4177 GCF_057543315.1 Acidovorax sp. KPB24-07 | reverse complement strand
CCCCGCGCTCGCGCACGCCCAGGCCGAAGCCCACGGCGTGGCCGTGCTGGCGCACGGTGGCGAAGGCGCAGGGCAGGGCGATCGACTGCACCATGGCATGGTGCGTGGCGTGGTGCGCCGCTGCCACGCCGTTGGCGGCGGCGAACCCGTCCAGCCATTCAGCTGTCGGCGCTTGCGCGATTTCCACCGAGGGCTGCGGCGGTGCGCCCTCCGGCAGAGGCGCCTGCATGACCCACGTGGGCTCGAAAAGCGCATAGCCCGCGTCCTCCAGCGCCTGCTCGGCGCTGGCGCTCACCAGCGGCGAGATCCGGAACACGGGCCGCAGGCCGTGGCTGGCGTAGAGCGCTTGCGCTGCTTCGAGCACGCCGTCGAACGGCATTCCGGGCTCCAGCGCATTGACCGAATTGGCCCGCTTGGTGAAACCGCCGGACAGGCGGAACACCCAACCCTGGTGGAAAACGGTCTGGCGGGCGGGCCAGGCATTGAAAGCGCGCTCTTCCAGCGCGCGCACGGTGGGCAGGTCGAAATCCGGAGCAGAGGTGGCATGGGAGGGCATGCAGGATTTATAGCAGCGCCATCTGTCCTTGTTTTTATGTCCACCCGTAGTAAGGAAATGAAAACGTATTCTTATGGGTTTTATAAGGCAAACCCTAAGATGCAGACATCTCTTCTCAAAAGGTGTTTTCCGTGAACAAGCGTTTCCTGCTGCAATCGACCCTCGCCCTGGCCCTGGCCGCTGGCTTCCAAACCGGCGCGCTGGCCCAGGACAAGCCGCTGAAGATCGGCGTCACCGCCGGCCCGCACGCGCAGATCTTCGAGCAGGTCAAGAAGGTCGCTGAAAAGGACGGCCTCAAGCTCCAGATCGTCGAGTTCAGCGACTACGTGCAGCCCAATGCGGCGCTGGCGTCCGGCGACCTGGATGCCAACAGCTACCAGCACAAGCCCTACCTGGACGCGCAGGTCAAGGACCGTGGCTACAAGCTCGTGTCGGTGGGCTACACGGTCAACTTCCCGATCGGCCTGTATTCCAAGAAGGTCAAGAAGCTCGAAGACCTGAAGGAAGGCGCCAAGTTCGGCATTCCCAACGATCCGACCAACGGCGGCCGCGTGCTGCTGGTGCTGCAGGACAAGGGGCTCATCAAGCTCAAGGAAGGGGCCGGCCTGAAGGCCACGCCGCTGGATGTCGCCTCCAACCCCAAGAAGCTGAAGTTCGTCGAACTCGATGCGGCGCAACTGGCCCGCTCGCTGGACGATCTGGACGCCGCCGCGGTCAACACCAACTTCGCGCTGTCCGCCGGCCTGAATCCCGCCAAGGACGCCATCGCGCAGGAAAGCGCCAAGAGTCCCTACGTCAACCTGATCGCCGTGCGCGAGGCCGACAAGGACAAGCCCTGGGTCGCCAAGCTCGTGAAGGCCTACCAGTCGGAAGAAATCCGCCAGTACATCCAGACGGAATTCAAGGGCGCGGTGCTGCCGGGCTTCTGATCGGCCCGCGCTCCCCATCCAGCCGCCAGCGCCTTTCCGGGTGCTGGCGGCTTTTTCATGGGTGCGAGGCGCCGAGGTGGACTGTCAACGGGCTAACGAGTTGCTTAGATGTTTTTCGATGGAGAAACCGATTTTTTATTCGTTGGATTCGCGCCGGCGCGGTTCTACATTGGCTTGGACGGCCAGGCCCCGCCAAACGGGCGGCTGCAGCCACCCATTCACACAGGTCCAAAGGAACGATCCATGTCCACCGCTGTGCAAGACACCGAACTGCCCACCGCATTGCAAGCCGCCCACAACGACGCCCAGGCCTCGGGCCTGGCCCACGCCGGCGGCGTGCCACCCACGGTTGCGTGGGACCTGTTCACCTCGGGCCAGGCCCTGCTGGTGGATGTGCGGTCGGGCGAGGAGCGCAAGTTCGTCGGCCATGTGCCGGGCAGCCTGCACGTGGCCTGGGCCACGGGCACGGCGCTCACCCGCAACCCCCGCTTCGTGCGCGAACTGGAGGCCGCCATCACCAAGGCGGCCACGCGCGATGCCCCCGTGCTGCTGCTGTGCCGCAGCGGCAAGCGCTCGGTGCTGGCGGCCGAGGCCGCGGCCAAGGCGGGCCTGCAGAATGTCTTCAATGTGACCGAGGGCTTCGAAGGCGAGATCGACGATCGCCAGCAACGCGGCGCGTCGGATGGCTGGCGCTATCACCGCCTGCCCTGGGTACAGGACTGATGGCGGCCTCGCGGCCCCACCAGCGGCCCGCTGCGGGCCGCCATTTTTTCATCCCAGGCAGGAGGCCTTGATGGCTGTCTTCGAGATCGATCACATCGTGCAGTCGCTGCACGCCGTCCGCCACGAATGGCGCGATTCCCAAAAGCGCTCCCAGGAACCCGGCGGGCGCGAATTTCCGTCGCGCGATGCGCTGGCACAGGCGCTGGAGCAGCTGAAGGGCGCGCTCTTTCCCATGCGTCTGGGGCCGCACGACCTGCGCCAGGAAAGCGAGGACTGGTACGTGGGCCACACGCTCGACCTGGCGCTGCACACCTTGCTGGCGCAGATCCGGCTGGAGCTGCGCTACGTCGCGCGCCAGCAGGGCACGGGCGACGGCACGGCCATCGAGCCGCAGGCGCTGGAGGCCGCGCAGGCGTTCGCCGCATCGCTGCCGGACATCCGCCGCCTGCTGGACAGCGATGTGCTCGCCGCCTACCAGGGCGACCCCGCCGCGCGCAGCGTGGACGAGGTGCTGCTGTGCTATCCGGGCGTGCTGGCCATGATCCACCACCGCATCGCGCACCGCCTCTACACGCTGGGCCTGCCGCTGCTGGCGCGCATCGTGGCCGAACTGGCGCACGGCCAGACCGGCATCGACATCCATCCGGGCGCGCAGATCGGCGCGGGTTTTTTCATCGACCACGGCACGGGCGTCGTGATCGGCGAGACGGCGGTGATTGGCGAGCGCGTGCGCCTGTACCAGGCCGTCACGCTGGGCGCCAAGCGCTTTCCCACGGATGCCGACGGGACTCTGCAGAAAGGTTTGCCGCGCCATCCGATCGTGGAGGACGACGTGGTCATCTATGCGGGCGCGACCGTGCTGGGCCGGGTCACTCTGGGGCGTGGGGCAGTCATCGGCGGCAACGTGTGGGTCACCCATGACGTGCCGCCGGGCGGCAACGTCACGCAGGCGGTGTCGCGAGAAGGGTAGGTGCGGCGCAGCCCCCGAAAACAGGGCGCGGCGCTGCCAAGGCATCAGCAAAAAGAAACAGGGAAACGCATGTCTGTACTGATCAAGAACTTCGGGGTCGCGGTGCGCCAGTCGCGCGAGGCGCAAGGCTGGTCGCAGGAGCGGCTGGCCGAGCATTCGGACCTGAACCGCTCCTACGTCGGGGAGATCGAGCGGGGTGCCGCCATCGCCTCGCTGCTCACGGTGGAAAAGCTGGCCGGCGCCCTGGGTGTGCGGCCCTCGGCGCTGGTCACGCGGGGCGAGTCAATCGGCCATGCGAATCTCGTGCGGGGACTGCAATTGACGGCTATAGCCTGTTGAGCGATGCGCTGGAAGCTTTGACACTGCCCAGGCTTTCTTCAACAACGCACGGAGTTCTCCATGTCTGCAACTGTGGGCGGTACGACCGCCTTGGGTGACAACGCCGCACGGCAATTGGCCAACGCGACCAAGACGGTCCCCCAACTCGAAACCATCAGCCCCCGCTGGCTCACGCACCTGCTGCAATGGGTGCCGGTGGAGGCGGGCATCTACCGCCTGAACAAGGTCAAGAACCCGGAATCCATCCGCGTCACCTGCACGGCCAAGGAAGAAGAAAACCAGCTGCCGCGCACCTTCGTCGATTACGAAGAAAACCCGCGCGAATTCTTCCTGAACGCCGTGAGCACGGTGCTGGACGTGCACACCCGCGTGTCGGACCTGTACAGCAGCCCGCACGACCAGATCAAGGAGCAGCTGCGCCTGACGATCGAGACGATCAAGGAAAACCAGGAAAGCGAGCTCATCAACAACCCAGACTATGGCCTGCTGGCCCAGGTGACCGACGCGCAGCGCATCTTCCCGCTCACCGGCGCCCCCACGCCGGACGACCTGGACGAGCTGCTCACCAAGGTGTGGAAGGAGCCCGCCTTCTTCCTGACCCACCCGCTCGCCATTGCCGCCTTCGGCCGCGAGGCCACGCGCCGCGGCACGCCGCCGCCC
>NZ_BAAJYS010000300.1:0-4183 GCF_057543315.1 Acidovorax sp. KPB24-07 | reverse complement strand
AGCACGCCCATCACGAACGCCAGCGACGTCATCAGGATGGGGCGCAACCGCAGGCGGCTGGCCTCGATGGCGGCCTGCACCGGCGTGCGGCCGGCAAACTCCAGCTCGCGGGCGAACTCCACGATCAGGATGGCGTTCTTGGCCGACAGCCCCACCAGCACGATGAGCCCGATCTGCGTGAACACGTTGTTGTCGCCACCTGACAGCCACACGCCCGTCATGGCGGCCAGCAGGCCCATGGGGACGATCAGGATGATGGCGATGGGCAGCGTGAGGCTTTCGTACTGCGCGGCCAGCACCAGGAACACCAGCAGGATCGCGATGGGGAACACCAGCACGGCGGAATTGCCGGCCAGGATTTCCTGGTAGGTCAGCTCGGTCCATTCGAAGCCGATGCCCTGCGGCAGCGTCTCGGCGGCGATGCGCTCGATGGCGGCCTGCGCCTGGCCCGACGAGAAGCCGGGCGCGGGCCCGCCGTTCACGTCGGCCGACAGGAAGCCGTTGTAGCGCATGGCGCGCTCGGGGCCGAAGCTGGGTTCGAGCTTCATCAGCGCCGACAACGGCACCATCTCGCCGGTGGTGGAGCGCACCTTGAGCAGGCCCACGTCCTCGGCCCGCGCCCGGTAGGCCGCATCGGCCTGCACGCGCACGCTGTAGGTGCGGCCGAACTGGTTGAAGTCGTTGGCGTACAGGCTGCCCAGGTAGATCTGCAGCGTCTCGAAGATGTCCGTCACCGGCACGCCCAGCTGCCGCGCCTTGGTGCGGTCGATGTTGGCGTACAGCTGCGGCACGTTGACCTGCCAGCTCGTGAACAGGCCGGCGAGTTCCGGCGTCTGGTACGCCTTGCCCATGAAGGCCTTCACGGCGGCGTCCATGGCCTCGTAGCCCAGCGAGGCGCGGTCCTCGATCTGCAGCTTGAAGCCGCCCGTCGTGCCCAGGCCGGCCACCGGAGGCGGCGGGAACATGGCGATGAACGCGTCCTGGATGCTGCCGAAGGCCTGGTTCAACTGGCCCGCGACGGCACCGCCGCTCTGGTCCGCGCGGCCGCGCTCGGCGAAGGGCTTGAGCGTGACGAACACGATGCCGGAGTTGGAGCTGTTGGTGAAGCCGTTGATCGACAGGCCCGGGAAGGCGATGGCGTCTTCCACGTTCGGGTTCTTCTTGACGATCTCGCCCATGCGGCGGATCACGTCCTCGGTGCGGTCCAGCGTGGCGCCGTCGGGCAGCTGCGCGAAGCCCACCAGGTACTGCTTGTCCTGCGCCGGCACGAAGCCGCCGGGCACGACCTTGAACAGGCCCCAGGTCGCGGCCACCAGCGCGGCGTAGATCACCAGCATCAGCGCCTTGCGGCCGATGACGCGCTTGACGCCGCCGCTGTAGGCCTCGGAGCCGCGGTGGAACACGCTGTTGAAGCGGCGGAAGAACCCGCCCAGCACCTTGTCCATGCCGCGCGTCAACGCATCCTTCGGTTCATGGTGGCCCTTGAGCAAGAGCGCGCTCAGGGCGGGCGACAGCGTGAGCGAGTTGATCGCCGAGATCACCGTGGAGATCGCGATGGTCACCGCGAACTGGCGGTAGAACTGTCCCGTGAGCCCGCTGATGAAGGCCAGCGGCACGAACACCGCCACCAGCACCAGCGCGATGGCGATGATGGGACCGGACACTTCGCGCATGGCGCGGTAGGTGGCTTCGCGCGGGGTCAGGCCCGCCTCGATGTTGCGCTCCACGTTCTCCACCACCACGATGGCGTCGTCCACCACGATGCCGATGGCCAGCACCAGCCCGAACAGGGACAGCGCGTTGATCGAAAAGCCCAGCAGGTGCAGCACCGCGAACGTGCCCACCACCGACACCGGCACGGCCAGCAGCGGAATGATGGAGGCGCGCCAGGTCTGCAGAAACAGGATCACCACGATCACCACCAGCGCCACGGCTTCCAGCAGGGTCTGGATGACGGATTGGATGGAGGCGCGCACGAACTGCGTCGGGTCGTAGGCGATGCGGAATTCCACGCCCTCGGGCATGTTCTTTTGCAGCTCGGCCATGGTCTTGCGCACGTTCGACGAGATGTCGAGCGCGTTGGAGCCCGGCGCCTGGAACACGCCCATGCCCACGGCCGGGTCGTTGTTGAGCAGCGAGCGCAGCGAGTAGTCGGCCGCGCCCAGCTCCAGCCGGGCCACGTCGCGCAGGCGCGTCACCGCGCCGTCGCTGCCGGTCTTCACGATGATGTCGCCGAACTCCTCTTCGGTCTGCAGGCGGCCCTGCGCATTGATCGACAGCTGCATGTCCACGCCGGGCAGTCCGGGCGACTGGCCCACCACGCCGGCCGCGGCCTGCACGTTCTGGCCGCGGATGGCGGCCACCACGTCGGCCGCCGACAGGCCGCGCTGCGCGACCTTCTGCGGGTCGAGCCAGGCGCGCATCGAATAGTCGCCGCCGCCGAAGATCTGCACCTGGCCCACGCCCTGGATGCGGGCGAGCCGGTCCTTCACATTCAGCACGGCGTAGTTGCGCAGGTAGTCGATGCCGTAGCGGCCGTTGGGCGAGACCATGTGCACGACCATGGTCAGATCGGGTGCGCTCTTGACCGTGGTGACGCCCAGCCGGCGCACTTCCTCGGGCAGGCGCGGCTCGGCCTGCGAAACGCGGTTTTGCACCAGCTGCTGCGCCTTGTCGGGGTCGGTGCCCAGCGCGAAGGTGACGGTCAGCGTCATCACGCCGTCGGTCGTGGCCTGGCTGCCCATGTAGAGCATGCCCTCCACGCCGTTGATGGATTCCTCCAGCGGCGTGGCCACGGTCTCGGCGATCACCTTGGGGTTGGCGCCCGGGTACTGGGCACGCACCACCACGGAGGGCGGCGCCACCTCGGGATACTCGGAGATGGGCAGCGCGCGCAGCGCGATCAGCCCGGACAGGAAGATGAGCACCGACAGCACCCCGGCGAAGATGGGGCGGTCGATGAAGAAGCGGGAGAGATTCATGGTGTTCTTTCGGTGCGCTCCGCGATCACGCCGCGGGCTGCTTGGCGGCGGCGCGGGCCTCGGCGCCATCGCCGGCCATGCCGGCCTTGGCGGTCATGGGCACGTCCTGGGGGGCGACCTGGGCGCCGGGGCGCACGCGCTGCAGGCCGTTGACGACGATGCGTTCGCCGGCCTTCAGGCCCGAGGTGACGACGCGCAGGCCGTTCACCGGCGCGCCCAGCTGCACCTCGCGGTACTCGGCCTTGTTGCCCTCGCCCACCACCATCACGTACTTCTTGTTCTGGTCCGTGCCCACGGCGCGCTCGTTGATGAGCACGGCCTGGGTGTTCTTGACCTGGCCCATGCGGATGCGCGCGAACTGGCCGGGCATCAGCACCCCGTCGGCGTTGTCGAACACGGCGCGCACGCGCACCGTGCCGCTGCGGGCATCCACCTGGTTGTCGATGAGCTGCAGGTGCCCGGTGTGCGGCGTGCCGCCGGCCGTGCCCGTGCCCATCTGCACCGGAATGCTCTCGATCAGGGTGCGCGCGCTCTTGCCCGAACGCAGGCCCTCCAGCGCCTTCGCCACGATCTGCTCGTCGGTGTCGAAGCTCGCGTAGATCGGGCTCACCGACACCAGCGTGGTCAGCACCGGCGCGCCGGCGCCCGCGGCCACCAGGTTGCCCACGGTGACCTCGATGCGGCCCACGCGGCCCGCGACCGGGGCGCGCACCTGGGTGTAGCCCAGGTTCAGGCGCGCCGTCTGCAGCGCGGCCTGCGCGGCGCGCAGGTTGGCGTCGGCCTCGCGCTGGGCATTCATGCGTTCGTCATGCTCGCGCTGGGCGATGGCACGCTCTTCCCACAGGCGCGTCGCGCGCTCCATTTCGCTGCGGGTGTAGGACACGCGGGCCTGCGCGGCGACCACCTGGGCCTCGGCGCGGTCCACCTCGGCGGCGTAGGGCGCGGGGTCCACGGTGACCAGCAGGTCGCCCTGCTTGACCAGCGAGCCTTCGCGGAAATGCACGGCCTGCACGGCGCCGCCCACGCGCGGGCGGATGTCCACGCGCTGCACGGCTTCGAGCCGGCCGGAGAACTCGTCCCACAGCGCGATCTCCTGCTGCAGCACGGCGGCCACCGAGACGGGCACCGCGGGCGGCGCGGCTTCCGGGGCCGGGGATTCGGCATGCGAGCTGGGCAGCCCGAAGAGCGTGCCGCCCGCGGCG
>NZ_BAAJYS010000299.1:0-4190 GCF_057543315.1 Acidovorax sp. KPB24-07 | reverse complement strand
AATAAGCACTAGGGCATATCGATATCAAAAGAGAAGCAAAGACATGAAAATCGCAGTTTTGCCGGGCGACGGCATCGGCACGGAGATCGTGGCAGAGGCCGTCAAGGTGCTGGACGTGCTGGGCCTTCCGTTCGAGATGGAGTCCGCCCTGGTCGGCGGCGCCGCGTACGAGGCCCACGGCCACCCGCTGCCCGAAGCCACGCTGAAGCTGGCGCAGGACGCCGACGCCGTGCTGTTCGGCGCCGTGGGTGACTGGAAGTACGACAAGCTCGACCGCCCCCTGCGCCCCGAGCAGGCCATCCTGGGCCTGCGCAAGCACCTGGGGCTGTTCGCCAACTTCCGCCCGGCCATCTGCTACGAGCAGCTGGTGGGCGCTTCGAGCCTCAAGCCCGAGCTGATCTCGGGCCTCGACATCCTCATCATCCGCGAGCTGACGGGCGACATCTACTTCGGCCAGCCGCGCGGCCGGCGCACGGCCGTGGACGGCCACTTCCCCGGCGCCGAAGAGGCCTTCGACACCATGCGCTACTCCAAGCCGGAGATCGAGCGCATCGCCCACGTGGCGTTCCAGGCCGCGCGCAAGCGCAGCAAGAAGGTCACCAGCGTGGACAAGGCCAACGTGCTGGAAACCTTCCAGTTCTGGAAGGACGTGGTCACCGAAGTGGGCCAGCAGTACCCCGACGTGGAACTGCAGCACATGTACGTGGACAACGCGGCCATGCAGCTGGTGAAGGCGCCCAAGGCCTTCGACGTGGTGGTCACCGGCAACATGTTCGGCGACATTCTGTCGGACGAGGCTTCCATGCTCACCGGCTCCATCGGCATGCTGCCCTCGGCCAGCCTCAACAGCAAGAACCAGGGCCTGTACGAGCCCAGCCATGGCAGCGCGCCCGACATCGCCGGCAAGGGCGTGGCCAATCCGCTGGCGACCATCCTGAGCGCCGCGATGATGCTGCGCTTCAGCCTGAACCAGGAAGCAGCCGCTCAGCGCATCGAAGCGGCCGTGCAGAAGGTGCTGGCCCAAGGCCTGCGCACGCCGGACATCTGGAGCGAAGGCACCACGAAGGTGGGCACGGCGCAGATGGGCGACGCCGTGGTGAAGGCCCTGGGCTGACCGTTGCAGCCCGGCACGCGCTGAAGCGGGCCGTTCCTGCCCAAAAGGGTGGCCCGCCGGCCACCCTTTTTTTATCGGTCCATGCGTTGGCGATCGCTGGTATCAGCGCGCGTCGGTTGCGGCCTGCGGCGCGGCCGATGCCGCGCGAACGAAGGACCTGCGACGCACCCAGAAGGCCAGCGCCCCCACCGGCGCGGAGATGGTGAGGATGAGCGGAGCCTGGGGCCCGGCCTTCGCAAAGCCCGCCCCCAGCAGCTGCAGGCTCAACCACTGCGCGGACCATGCGCCCGTGGTCCAGTCCAGATGGCACTGCACCACACCCACCGCGATCACTGCACACCACAGCCACTTGCGCTTCGGGATCGGCGTGCGGACGCAGACCCACAGCGTATAGACGATCCAGAGCGGAATGCCCATCGCGAGCGCGAGGAACAGGTAATGGCCCGGCGTTTTGCCTTCCAGAGAAAAGCGGTGGGTGGCGGCCAGGGACTGCGACGCCGGCGTCACCTGCAGTGCATTGAAGAAGACCGCGCCGTCGCGCTGCTCCAGCATGGCAGAGACGACCAGCCAGGACTGCGGATACTCGTACTCGAGCGTGAGGTGGTGGAAGATGGCGGAATCGGTCTTCAGAACCTGAACGCCCACCGCCTCGGCGGATTGGGGCGGTCCCGGGGGGATCAATGCCGCCATCCGGCCCAGGTTCTGCCGCAGATCGGCGGTGCGCAACCGGGGCGCCAGCCGGGCCTCGATGGCCGGAAAATCCTGGCGGGCCAGTTCATCGACGGCATCGCGAACCCTCTGCGTCTCCTGCGGCGCGATCGATGCTGGGCTGTCCTGTGAGGCATTGCAGCCGCTCAACAGAGCGGCCAGGGCAAGAAAGGCGGTGGCGACGATGCGCATGCGGTGAGGGACCTTTGACGTGGAAAAAGGCCGGATGTTAAACAACACCTCCCGCCGCCCCTCAAAAAACAGCACCGTCGGCAAAAGGCCTTCCGCTACAATCGCCGCCTATGTTTGCCGCCCGCCCGTTCACCCTGCTGAACACTGCACCCGCCGCCCTGGCCGGTGGGGCCGCGCGCGCAACCACCACCAAAACCACGACCATTAAGGGCTGATCCAGCCTGGTTCGTCGTGCGCCCTTCCTGGCCAGACGAGCCAGGCGAAAAGTCCCGGTCGGGCACTGTTTCTTAAACTGAATAGGGGCGTTGAAATGAGCAAGTTGGTAGGTTTGGTCGGCTGGCGCGGCATGGTCGGCTCCGTATTGATGGACCGCATGCAGGCCGAAGGCGATTTCGGTCTCATCGAGCCCGTGTTCTTCTCCACGTCGAACGCAGGCGGCAAGGCCCCGGCGCAGGCCAAGAACGAAACCACGCTCCAGGACGCCTTCGACATCAACGCCCTCAAGCGCTGCGACATCATCCTGACCGCCCAGGGCGGCGACTACACCACCGAAGTGTTTCCCAAGCTGCGCGACGCCGGCTGGAACGGCCACTGGATCGACGCCGCTTCCACGCTGCGCATGAAGGAAGACGCGGTCATCGTGCTGGACCCGGTCAACCTGCCCGTGATTCAGGATGCCCTGGCCAAAGGCGGCAAGAACTGGATCGGCGGCAACTGCACCGTGAGTTGCATGCTGATGGGCGTGGGTGCGCTTTACAAGGCCGGCCTGGTCGAGTGGATGAGCACGCAGACCTACCAGGCAGCCAGCGGCGGCGGCGCCCAGCACATGCGCGAACTGCTGACGCAATACGGCACGCTGAACGCGGAAGTGCGCTCGCTCCTGGACGATCCCAAGAGCGCCATCCTGGAAATCGACCGCAAGGTCATCGCCAAGCAGCGCAGCCTGTCGGACGCGGAAACCGCCAACTTTGGCGTGCCCCTGGGCGGCAGCCTGATCCCCTGGATTGACAAGGACCTGGGCAACGGCATGTCCAAGGAAGAGTGGAAGGGCATGGCCGAGACGAACAAGATCATGGGCCAGGGCGAAGGCTTCGACACGCCCGCAGTGCCTGTGGACGGTTTTTGTGTGCGGGTGGGCGCCATGCGCTGCCACAGCCAGGCCCTGACCTTCAAGCTGAAGAAGCACGTGCCCGTGGCCGACATCGAGGCCATGATCGCCGCCGACAACGAGTGGGTGAAGGTCGTGCCCAACACGCGCGAAGCCACCTTGAAGGACCTGACCCCCGTGGCCGTGACCGGCACCATGACGATTCCCGTGGGCCGCATCCGCCAGATGGCGATGGGGCCGGAATACATCGGCGCGTTCACCATCGGCGACCAACTGCTGTGGGGTGCCGCCGAACCGCTGCGCCGCATGTTGCGCATCCTGCTGGCCGAATGACGCGGCGGGCGCTGACACCGAGCCGGTGTCAGCGCGTTTAAGCACCAACGTTTTTGTTACTGCTCGTTGTCCTTTGACAACATTGCTGCGGTGCACATTGCCCTTCTGAAAGGCGCCCAAAGGTTGCGCCTTGGCTCAGCTTGTCAGTGCAAAACATTGATGCTATTGTGCTTTTTACACATTTTCACGCTTACGCGCGGAACCAAAACTGCCTGAATCTGGCACCTTGCCAGACCGCACAATCCTCTTTTGTTGATGGCACACATGCATCGTTGGAAACTCTCAATCCTGGCCGCCGCGGCCGTCATGTCGGCCGGCCTGTATGCCACCGATGCGAATGCTCTCGCCCTGGGCCGCCTTACCGTGCAGTCCGCCCTTGGCGAGCCCCTGCGCGCCGAGATCGAGCTGCCCCAGATCACTGCCGCCGAAGCGGATTCGCTGCGGGCAGCCCCCGCGTCCCCTCAGGTGTTCCGCGCCCAGGGGATGGAAGTGTCTCCCGCGCTGAACAGCCTGCGCGTGCAACTGCAGCGCCGCAGCGATGGCTCGATGGTGCTGCAACTCACTAGCGACCGCCCCATCAACGACCCCTTCGTCGATCTGGTGCTGGATGCCACCTGGAACTCCGGCCAGATCGTGCGCAGCTACACCATGCTGTTCGACCCGCCGGCCCTGCGCCGTGCGCCGGCCACCGTGACCGCATCGCCCCAGGTGACGGCGCCGTCCGCACCGGCCGCT
>NZ_BAAJYS010000298.1:0-4193 GCF_057543315.1 Acidovorax sp. KPB24-07 | reverse complement strand
AGGAAGACGGGGTGGAGGACATGCCGGCGTCCGACGCGAGGCGTGGCGGGCGTGGCAGGGGCGGGGTGGCGGGGGTCGTCGGCGCCGGGGTGGTGACGGGTGCGGTGTTGGTGGGCGTGTCGGCTGGCTTGTTGCGGTCGCAGGCGGTGAGCGCCAGGGCGGACACGACGATCAGCGGGGCGGCGGCGAGCCAGCGGCGGGAAGGGGTGGCCGAAGCGTTCATGGTGGTTGGGGTCATGGGTTGTATCTCCTTGAATGAATGGCGTGCGGCGGACTGCCGCTGGAATGGGCATGCTAGGCAGGCTCCAGCAGGCGCGGGGTAGGATAGGGTTGACATCGCAATTGCTTACTTTCAGGCCGTGCACCCCCGCTGGCGCCCGGCTTGGGGCCGCAGCGGGCCGGCCTGCCGCCGGGCATGCCGCCCCGCTGCGATCCCCCCTGCTGCCCCGTTTTCCGATCCCTGCCATGGCCAAAGAAAAAACCCTCTTCACCTGCTCCGAGTGCGGCGGCACCAGCCCGCGCTGGCTGGGCAAATGCCCGGCCTGCGGTGCCTGGAACACCCTGGTCGAAACCGTGGCCGAGGCCGGCCCGGGCAAGAACCGCCTCAGCGCGCCGCAGTTCTCGGGCCTGGCCCAGGCCCAGGCGGTGATGCCGCTGGCGGCCATCGAGGCGACCGACATCGCCCGCACGCCGAGCGGCATCGACGAGCTGGACCGGGTGCTGGGCGGGGGCATCGTGGAGGGCGGCGTGGTGCTGATCGGCGGCGACCCAGGCATCGGCAAGTCCACGCTGCTGCTGCAGGCGCTGGATGCGCTGCAGCGCGTGGGCCTGCCCACGCTGTACGTGACGGGCGAGGAAAGCGGCGCGCAGGTGGCGCTGCGCTCGCGCCGCCTGGGCCTGGACCACAGCCAGGTGAACGTGCTGGCCGAGATCCAGCTGGAAAAAATCCTCGCCACCATCGATGCCACCCAGCCGGCCGTGGCGGTGATCGACTCGATCCAGACGGTGTACTCCGACCAGCTCACGAGCGCGCCCGGGTCGGTGGCCCAGGTGCGCGAGTGCGCGGCGCATCTCACGCGGGCGGCCAAGGCCTCGGGCGTGACCATCATCCTCGTGGGCCACGTCACCAAGGAGGGGGCGCTCGCCGGCCCGCGCGTGCTGGAGCACATGGTCGATACGGTGCTGTACTTCGAAGGCGACACGCACAGCCAGTTCCGCCTGGTGCGCGCCATCAAGAACCGCTTCGGCGCGGTCAACGAGATCGGCGTGTTCGCCATGACGGAAAAGGGCCTCAAGGGCGTGACCAACCCGAGCGCCATCTTCCTGAGCCAGCACAGCGAGCCCGTGCCCGGCAGCTGCGTGCTGGTCACGCTGGAGGGCACGCGGCCCATGCTGGTGGAGATCCAGGCGCTGGTGGACGAGGGCGGCCCCAGCCCGCGCCGGCTGTCGGTGGGGCTGGACCGCGACCGCCTGGCCATGCTGCTGGCGGTGCTGCACCGGCATGCCGGCGTGGCCTGCATGGACCAGGACGTGTTCGTCAACGCCGTGGGCGGCGTGCGCATCAGCGAGCCCGCGGCCGACCTGGCGGTGATGCTGTCCATCACCTCCAGCCTGCGCGGCAAAGCACTCCCCCGCGGGTTCATCGCCTTCGGCGAAGTGGGGCTGGCCGGCGAGGTGCGCCCGGCCCCGCGCGGGCAGGAGCGGCTCAAGGAGGCGGCCAAGCTGGGCTTCAGCGTGGCCGTGGTGCCCAAGGCCAATGCGCCCAAGAAGCCCATCGAGGGCATCACCATCCATGCGGTGGAGAGGGTGGAGGAGGCGATGGAGGTGGTGCGCGGCATGGGCTGAAGGCGGCCCGCCGGGCGGCGATGCCGCGCCTACGCACCATCCACACCCGGCCCCGGCGGCCGCCATAGGACAATCTCGCCCCATGAATCTGCGCAACCTCTTCATTCCCGTCGGCATCGCGGTGCTGGTCTTCGCGGCCCACCGCTCCTATGGCTGGCAGGGCGTCATGGCGGTCGGGGGCGGGCTCGTGATGTGGGCGCTGCTGCATTTCACCCGGCTCATGAACGTCATGCGCAAGGCGGCCGACCGGCCCATCGGCCACGTGGGCAGCGCCGTCATGCTCAATGCCAAGCTGCGCAAGGGGGTCAATCTCATGCACGTGGTGGCCATGACGCGTTCGCTGGGCGAGCCGCTGTCGGCCGACGGCGAGGAGCCCGAGCGCTACCGCTGGACCGACGGCACGCAGTCGCACGTGACGTGCGAATTCCGGGCCGGCAAGCTGGTGGAATGGGCGCTCGTGCGGCCCGTGCCGCAGGAGGATGCGCCCCAGGCACCGGCGGATGTGGCGGCCCCTGCCCGCGCAGACTCGTAAAATCGCGGGTTTTGCGACTTCCAGCAATTCCAAAGGAACCCCATGAGTCCCGTAGCTCCCTCGATGGCCGACCGTGACGGCAAGATATGGATGGACGGCCAGATGGTCGATTGGCGCGACGCCAAGATCCATGTGCTGACCCACACGCTGCACTACGGCTGCGGCGCCTTCGAAGGCGTGCGTGCCTACAAGACGGCCGACGGCACGGCGATCTTCCGCCTCGAGGAGCACACCGAGCGCCTGTTCAACAGCGCCAAGATCCTGCGCATGACCATTCCGTTCACCCGCGACGAGGTGAACGAGGCCCAGAAGGCCGTGGTGCGCGAGAACCAGCTCGAATCGTGCTACCTGCGCCCGCTGACCTGGATCGGCTCGCAGAAGCTGGGCGTGTCCCCCAAGGGCAACCAGATCCACCTGATGGTGGCGGCCTGGGCCTGGGGCGCCTACCTGGGCGAAGAGGGCATGAAGCGCGGCATCCGCGTCAAGACCAGCAGCTACACGCGCCACCACGTCAACATCACCATGACGCAGGCCAAGGCGGTGAGCAACTACACCAACTCGATCCTGGCCAACATGGAGGCCCTGGACGACGGCTACGACGAGGCCCTGCTGCTGGACGCCTCCGGCTTCGTGTCCGAGGGCGCGGGCGAGAACGTCTTCATCATCAAGAACGGCGTGGTGTACACGCCCGACCTGTCGGCCGGCGCGCTCAACGGCATCACGCGCAACACCATCGTCCACATCTGCAAGGACCTGGGCCTGGAGCTGGTGCAAAAGCGCATCACCCGCGACGAGGTGTACATCGCCGACGAGGCCTTCTTCACCGGCACCGCCGCCGAAGTGACGCCCATCCGGGAACTCGACCGCCTCGCCATCGGCAGCGGCTCGCGCGGCCCGATCACCGAAAAGATCCAGAGCGCCTTCTTCGACATCGTGAACGGCCGCAACCCCCAATACGCCCACTGGCTCACCAAGGTCTGAAGAACATGTCGCAAGCCATCGTCGAACTGGTCGCCAAAGACCTCAACCCCCAGGGCGGCGTCTTCTGCCCGAGCCCCAAGGCGGACATGAAAATCTGGAACACCCACCCCAAGGTGTACCTGGACGTCGCCCACACGGGCGAGGCCAAGTGCCCCTATTGCGGCACGGTGTACCGCCTGAAGGCGGGAGAACGCGTCCACTCCGGCCACTGATTGATGCCGGCTGAACGCGGCAGCGCGGCCCGCCCCACGCTCACGGTGGCGGTGCTGACGCTGAACGAGGGCCACCGCATCGAGGCCTGTCTGGCGAGCGCCTCGTTTGCCGACCAGATCGTGGTGGTGGACAGCGGCAGCACGGACGACACCGTGGCCGTGGCGCGGCGCCTGGGTGCCCAGGTGCATGTGTATCCCGACTGGCAGGGCTTTGCCGTGCAGCGCAACCGCCTGCTGGCGCATGCCACGGGAGACTACGTTTTCTTTCTCGACGCCGACGAGGTGATGGGCCCCGACTTCCGCGAGGAGCTGCAGGCCATCGTGCGCTCGGGCGAGCGCGCGGTGTGGAAGATCCGCTGGCGCATGGTGGCCTTCGGCCACGAATTGCGCTACCTGCGCACCACCTCGACCGTGGAGCGCCTGTTCCGGCGCGACATGCTGCGCGAGTACGTGGGAGTGGTCCACGAGGAGGCCGTGCTCACCGAGCCCGGCGTGCCGCGCCACGTGATGCGCGCGCGGCTGCTGCACCACTCGCGCGAGACCGTGCGCGGCAGCCTGGAAAAGCTCACGCAGTACGCCATGCTGGGCGCCGCCAAGCGCGCGGGGGGCCGGCAAGCGCGGCG
>NZ_BAAJYS010000297.1:0-4208 GCF_057543315.1 Acidovorax sp. KPB24-07 | reverse complement strand
GCTGCCGCTGTCGCGCGCGGTGCAATCCATTGCGGCCGCGCGCATCGCCGCGGCCACCGCGGCGCCGCTTCCGGCCCGCGGGCCGCCGCCGCTCTCCTGATCCGCCTTCCGATTTCGCAGCGCGGGCCGGCCACCACGGCAGGCCACGCGATGCGATGTTTTTCGCACCGATCAGCGGCGCCCGGTGGGGCGCCACAGAGAGCCCTTTTTTTATGCACCCAACCATTGCACGGCCCGTCGCGCTGGGGATGGCCCTGGCCTGGCTGCCCCTGGCCGCCACCGCCCAGACGCCCACCCCTGCAGACCCGGCGGCCGAACGCAGCCCGGCGCTGCCTGCCGTCACCGTCACGGCGCCGGCCACACCGGCGGCGCAGCGCAGTTCCCGCCTCGCCACCGGCACGGCGGGATCGTCGCTGGACACGCCGTTTTCCGTCACCACCGTGCCCGGTGAGCTGGTCCGCCAGCAAGGCGGCACCACCTTGCAGGACGCGCTGCGCAACGTGCCCGGCGCGCAGGCCGACTCGGGCTTCAACGGGTCGCACACGCAGTTCTTCATCCTGCGCGGCGCGGTGACCGACAGCGGTACCAGCTCCAACCGCGTGCTGCGCGACGGCGTGCGGCTGTCCAACTACCCCTACACCCCGGCGTTCGTGGAAAGCGTCGACGTGCTGCGGGGACCCGGCGCGGCCCTCGGCGTGCGCAGCGAACCGGGCGGCACCGTCAACCTCGTGACGCGCCAGCCGCAGCTGGCGAACTTCGGCAGCGCTCGCTCGGCGCGGGGCGCGCACGGCGCGCTGGAGGCATCCATCGACCTGAACCGCGTGTTGTCGGCCGAGAACGAACTGGCCGCCCGCGTGACGGCCACGCGGTCCCAGGCCAGCCAATGGCGGCATGTGGAAGACCGCCTCGACGGCATCAAGCTGGGCCTGGCGCAAAGCGATGGCAACCGCTACCACCTGCGTGCCAACGTGGAGGCCACCAACCAGACCTACCAGCCGGACTATGGACTTCCCGCGCTGGGCGGGCGGCCGGTCGCCGTGCCACGGGACCGGCAGCTCGGCGAGCCCTTCGGCGACTCGACCACCGACAACCGCATCTACGACCTGCACGGCGATGTCGCCCTGTCGGCCCACACGCGCTGGTCGGCCGATTTCACGCACCTGCAGGCGCATTCGACCTCCATCAAGAACCTGCTGAACGGCTCGCCGCTGGCGGGCCAGCCCGCCGGCACCTATGCCCGGGTCTCGGCCTGGGAGCCGGGCACAGAGCGCCGCATCGACTCGTTCTCGACCGCGCTTTCCAGCACGCAGGGCACCGGCGCGGTGACGCACCAGTTGTACTTCGGGGCGGACTACTACAAGGAGGTGCTGAACCAGCCCGCGCTGTCGGTGCCGGCCTCGACCAGCCCGGCCATCAACGTGTTCAACCCGGTGTATGGCCGGGTGACCGCGCCCCCGGCCGGGGCGGTGCTGGCGCAGAGCCTGACGACGCAGGATCTCGAATCCGTGTCGGCGTCCGCCCAGGACCAGATCGACTTCGGCGCATGGTCGGTGGTGGCGGGCCTGCGCTTAACGCGCCAGCGCTTCCTGTACGGCACGGCCGGCGTGCTGCCCGTGGAGGAGTCGCGCTGGAACCCGAAGCTGGCGGTGCTGCGCCGGCTGTCGGAGACCGATACGCTGTATGCCAACGTGTCCACCGGCACCTCGCCCAACCAGGTGGCTTCATCGTCGAACCAGTCCCTGCCCTCGCGCCGTTCGGCGCAGGTCGAAGCCGGCTGGAAATCGCTGTGGCGCGGCGGCGCGGTGGTCAGCGACCTGGCGGTGTACCGCCTCGATCAGAAGAACATGATCGCGTCCGACCTGAGCACGCCGCTGAACAACTTCGACTTCACCACGGCCGGCAGCGCGCGGTCGCAGGGCATCGAGGCGTCGCTGTCCGGCCAGGTGACGGACCGGGTGACCGTGGCCGCCACCTATGCCTTCACCCATGCGAAGTACCTGCAGAACCCCGTGTACGGCGGCATGTCCGTGCCGAACGTGGCCCGGCATGCGGCCACGCTGTGGGCGCAGTACGCCTGGAATGCGCAGTGGAAGACGGGCGCGGGCCTGTACCTGCAAAGCCGGCGCTTCGCCGACGAGGCCAACACCACGGTGCTGCCGGGCTACGCGCGCTTCGACCTGAGCCAGACCTGGACGGCGAAGCTGGCCCACGGCCAGAGCGTCGAGGTCCAGGCGACGGTGCGCAACCTGTTCGACCAGCACTACTTTGTGTCGAGCCACCTGCACGTGAGCCGCTGGATCACGCCGGGGCAGGGGCGCAACGCGTTCGTCTCGGCCACCTACCGCTTCTGAGCGTCCGCCGCCCGGTCCATCCCGCCCAGTGCCCGGAGCACGTTCTCGGCCGTGGCGGGCGCGGTCAGCGTGACCGGCTGCCGGGCCGCCTCAGTCGGGCGCGCCGCGGCAATCGCGTTGCGCAGGGCCTCGTACACGCTGATGGCCAGCATGAACGGCGGCTCGCCCACGGCCTTGCTGCCGCCCACGTTGTCCTCCCGGTTGGCTTCGTGCCACAGCGCCACGGTGAAGCGCTCGGGGATGTCGCCCGTGGCCGGGATCTTGTAGGTGCTGGGCGCGTGGGTGGTGAGCCGGCCCTGGTCGTTCCACACCAGCTGCTCGGTCGTGAGCCAGCCCATGCCCTGCACGAAGCCGCCCTCGATCTGGCCGATGTCGATGGCCGGGTTGATGCTGCGGCCCACGTCGTGCAGGATGTCCACCGCCAGCACGCGGCTCTCGCCGGTGAGCGTGTCGATGGCCACTTCGGTGCAGGCCGCGCCATAGGCGAAGTAGTAGAACGGCCGGCCGGTGAGCGTGGCCTTGTCGTAGTGGATCTTGGGCGTGCGGTAAAAGCCGTCGCTCCACAGCTGGATGCGGTTGGCATAGGCCTCCTTCACCACGTCGCCCCAGTTGCGCACGGCGTGGGGCGTGATGACCTGCCCGCCGGCGAATTGCACCTCGCCGGCGCCGCAGTGGTCCAGGCCGCACACGAAGGCGGCGAGGTTGTCGCGCACGTGGCGCGCGGCGAACTGGGCAGCGCGGCCGTTCAGGTCGGTGCCGCTCGATGCGGCCGTGGCGCTGGCATTGGGCACCTTGCTGGTGTCGCTGGCGGTCACCAGCACGCGCGCCAGCGGCACGCCCAGTTCGTCGGCCACGATCTGCGCCACCTTGGTGTGCAGGCCCTGGCCCATCTCGGTGCCGCCGTGGTTCACCTGCACGCTGCCGTCGGTGTACACGTGCACCAGCGCGCCGGCCTGGTTGAACAGCGTGGCGGTGAAGCTGATGCCGAACTTCACCGGCGTGATCGCCAGCCCGCGCTTGAGCACCGGGCTCGCGGCATTCCAGGCCAAAATGGCCTCATGCCGGCGTTTATATTGGCTGGATTGCTCTAATTTTGGTAGCAGATCGTGGAGGATGTTGTCCTCCACCGGCATCTGGTAGTGGGTGACGTTGCGGTCGGTGGTGCCGTACAGGTTGCGCATGCGCACCGCGAGCCCATCGCACCCCAGGGCCCGCGCGATGTCTCCCAGGATGGCCTCGATGGCGATCACGCCCTGCGGCCCGCCGAAGCCGCGAAAGGCCGTGTGGCTCTGCGTGTTCGTCTTGCAGCGGTACGAGGCGATCTCGACGTTTTCCAGGAAGTACGCGTTGTCGCTGTGGAACACGGCGCGGTCGGCCACGGGGCCCGACAGGTCGGCCGAGAAGCCGCAGTTGGCCGCCATGCGCAGCCGCAGGCCCGTGATGCGGCCCGTGCCGTCGAAGCCCACGTCGTACTCGTAGGCGAACGGGTGGCGCTTGCCCGTCACCATGAAATCCTCGTCCCGGTCCAGCCGCAGCTTGACCGGGCGACCGAATTGGTTCGCCGCCACCGCCGCCCACACGGCCAGGTGGCCGGCCTGCGTTTCCTTGCCGCCGAAGCCCCCGCCCAGGCGCCGGCATTCCACGCGCACCGCGTGGTTCTCCAGCCCCAGGGCATGCGCCACCCAGTGCTGCACCTCGCCCGGGTGCTGGGTGCTGGAGTGGATCCACCACTGCCGCTGCTCCAGCGGCAGCGCGTAGGCGATCTGGCCCTCCAGGTAGAAATGCTCCTGCCCGCCGACCTCGAAGCGGCCCTGCAGCCGGTGCGCCGCGCGGCCCAGGCCCGCGTCGGCGTCGCCG
>NZ_BAAJYS010000296.1:0-4213 GCF_057543315.1 Acidovorax sp. KPB24-07 | reverse complement strand
CGGGGCAGCACGGCCCAGCCGTCGAAGGCGCGCCGGTTGGCCTGCGCCGACGTGCCCAGGCCGCTGCCGCCCGCCACGTAGGCATGGTGCGCGGCATCCATGTGCTTGGGCGCGAGCAGGGCGTAGTCGAGCGCGCCGTGCACGCCGGGCGGAATGCGGTCCGGCGGCGGAGGCGGTGCGGTGAAGGGAAGGGCTGGGGTCATCGTTGAAAGCGGCAATGCCGGGCAGAGCCCGGCATTGGATCAGACCCGGGGCGCCGTTGCCAGCGCGCCGATCAGAACTCGTAGTCGAGCGTGACGCGCACCGCCCGCCCGTCGCCCTTGTACAGGAACGAGCCCGAGCGGTACACCGCCGTGTAGTAGTCCTTGTCGCCGGCGTTGAGCACGTTGATGCGGATGTCGGCGTGCTTGTTCAGGCGGTACGAGGCGAACAGGTCGTACACGGTGAACGAGGGCACGGGCTGCGCGCAGGTGCCGTTGGTGTAGCTCGCGCCGGTGTCGGGCTGGCCGCCGCAGCGGTCGCTTTCGTGCCGCGCCGTGGCGCCCACGGACAGCGCGGGGGTCAGCTGGTACTTGCCCTGCACCGAGAACGAGCGGTCGGCGAAGTTCGACAGCGGCAGGCCCACGTTGGCCGCCGTGGCCGACTTGAGCACCTTGGACTTCATGAACGCCACGCCGGCCTGCACCGTGAACTGGGAGGTCACGTTGCCCACCAGGCCGAATTCGACGCCGCGCACGCGGTTCTTGCCGGTGTTGAAGGTGCCCAGCGAGTCGTAGTTGGCGCCCTCCATCACGTCGGACTTGGTGGTCTGGAACGCCGCGGCCGTGAACAGCAGCTTGTTGTCCAGCAGGTTCCACTTGGTGCCGATTTCCAGATTGCGCGAGGTCTCGGGCTTGGCGCCGGCGGCGCTGCCGTTGTAGACCACCAGGCCGCCGTAGCCGCTGCTGGTGCCGGTGTCGGATTCGCCGCCGTTGATGTCCTGGGCCGAGCCGTAGCTGGCGTACACGATGCCCATGGGGTTGATCTTGTGCGACACGCCCAGGTGGCCGTTGAGCAGGGTGTCGGTGTAGCTGTAGTTGCCCGTCTGCGCGGCCGTGGTGGCGTTGCGCGTGACGAGGCTGAAGTCGGTGTAGTCGGCGCGCACGCCGCCGAACACCGTCCATTGGTCGGTCAGGTCCACCGTGTCCATGGCGCTGAGCGCGAAGCTCTTGACCTGCCAGTCGTTGGCCCAGGGCGTCTGGGCGATCTGCCGGCCCATGATGGAGTTCAGGCCCGGCGTGACGGCGCCCGAGGGGCCCGAGAGGCAATAGGCCGTGTTGGCGCCCGTGCCCGCCTGCGTGCGGCAGTTGAATGCGCCGGTGTTGGTGACGGCGTAGTTGCCGCGCGTCACCTGGTGGTCCGTGTATTCGAGGCCGAAGATGAGTTCGTTCTTCTTGCCGGCGATCTCGGTGTCCCAGCGCAGGTTGGTCTGGTGCGCGAAGTACTTCACTTCCTGCCAGCCGTTGTGCGTGCTCAGCGAGGCGCTGGTGAACGGCGTGCCGTTGCTGTAGCGCGTGCCGCCCGAGGCGCCGGTGACCACGTAGCCGTTGTCGGACGTGCCGTAGCGCGTCAGGCTGGTGAGGGTCTTGTCGGGCGCGATGCGCCACTTGACGCGTGCCGTCAGGGCGTCCACGTCGGAGTTCAGGAAGTCCTGACTCTGCGCGTACACGGGCACGCCGGTGGCGGGCACGCGGTTGGGCACCGTGCCGAGCAGGTAGCTGCCCAGGTCGGGGTACTTGTCCCTGGCGCGCAGGCCGTAGTAGTCCAGCGTGACCGACAGGTTGGCATTGGCTTCCCACAGGCCCGACAGCGCCAGGCCCTCGCGGCGGCGCTTGGACGGGTCGCGGTCCGGCACGCCTTCGGTGCTGTACAGCGCGTTGGCGCGCAGCGCGAACTGATCCGAGAAGCCCTTGTTGGCATCCAGCGTGGCGCGGCGGTAGCCGTCGCTGCCCGCGCCCACGGAGATGCGCGAGAAGTCGTAGTCCAGCGTGGCCTGCTTGGTGATGGCGTTGATCGCGCCACCGGCCGAGCCGCGGCCGGCAAAGGTCGAGTTCGGGCCCTTGGTGATTTCGAGCTGCTCGATGGCGAAGCTCTCGCGCGTCGTCATGCCGGGGTCGCGCAGGCCGTCCACGAACACGTCGCTGCGGGCTTCCTGGCCGCGGATGATGTAGCGGTCGCCGAAGGCGTTGCCGTTCTCGCCCGTGCCCAGGGTGATGCCGGGCTGGGCCGCGAGGATCTGCTTGAGGTCGGTGAAGCCGGAGTCGTCGATCGCGGCCTTGGTCACCACCGAGATGGTCTGGGGCGTTTCCGCCAGGGGCCGCGTGTGGCGCACGTCGGCCGAGGTCTTGGCCTTGTAGGGCGCGCCCACTTCAGCATTGGGGTTGGGATCGATGGCCTGGTCCTGCACCGTCACGGTCGGCAGGACGGTGGCGTCCTGCGGCGGTGCGGTCTGGGCCATGGCGGCCCAGGGCAGCAGCACGGCGGTGGAGAGGCTGGCGGCAACGCCCTCGGCCAGGCGGAGGCTGCGGGGCTTCTTGACGGGGTTGTAGTGTTTCATTTTGTTGTCAGAACCAAAAACAGCCGCGATTATTGATACGAATCACTCTCGTTAAGGTGTTGTCTGACAGAGGCGCGGCGTGGAATCTGACAATTTGTAAGATTTCCGCCACAAATTCCGCAAGGGAGGTGCGCCGGACGAGGGGTGGGAGGTGCAATCGGCCCCGGCACGGGCGTGCAGAGCCAGCGAGGCCGGGGGCCGCGCCTTCTGCCCTACCGGTTGTGGATCTGCGTGCCCTGGAGGGCGGCCGCACCCGAGCGCACGAGGTCCTGCACCGTGCCCTCCAGCCAAGCCTGCAGCGGCTGGTCGGCGAAGTAGCGCGCGTGCAGCAGCGCGAAATAGGGCGTCGCGGCGGCCCAGGCCCAGAGCCGCTGCGCCTCGGCCTGCTGCCACTCCAGCAGCTTGTACTTGACGAGCACCTTGGCGGCGTAGCGCGCGTGCTTTTCGGGTGCCTGCACGAAGCCGTCCAGCCGCCGCCGGGCGGTGTCCAGCGCCGGGGCAAGGCCGGTGAAGACGCGGCCATGCCCGGGCACGAGGGTGCGCGGCGCCAGCGACTCGATCAGGTCAAGCGTGGTCGCCACGTCGGCGAAGGCGCTGTCGCCCTCCAGCTCGGGAAAGACCACGCCGAAGCCGTTCTCCCACAGCGCGTCGGCCGAGATCAGCACGGCGTCGACCGGCTCGAACAGCACGATCGAATGCGGGTCGTGACCGGGGGCCGCATGCACCTGCCAGGCCCGGTCGCCGAGCATCACTTCAGTGCCCGGCTGCAGCACGCCGTCCATGCGAAACGGTGGGCAGTCCTGGCCCGTGGGCGTGTAGCTCAGGGCGTTGGCGTCCCACTGGCGCACATGGGCCGCCTGGCCCGGGGGGATGAAGGTGCCGAGGGCGGGCCAGGCCGCCTGCAGCGCGGCGTTGCCGCCGCAGTGGTCGCTGTGCAGGTGGGTGTTGAGCACACGGTCCAGCGCGCGGCCCTGCAGTGCGCCCTGCAGCAGCGCGACGGTCTGCGCGGCATGGGTGCAGTAGCCGGTGTCCACCACCGCCGTGTGCCCGGCGCCGATGAACACGATGTTGTTGGCCGACAGCCAGCCGCGCTCCAGCACGGTCATGCCGGGGGGCAGGGGCGCGGGGCCGGAGGGCGTTGAGAGGGGGGGCATGGCGGTGGCTTTCATGGCGCGCCGCCCCGGGCCGTCTAGAACGTCACGCCGGCGATGAGTATGACATTCGCATAGGGCGTGCATTCGCCGGTGCGCACCATCACCCGCGCCTGCTGGCACAGCCGTTTGAATTCCTCGTGCGGCACGGTCTCGGGCGCCACGGGCAGCAGGCACCAGTCCGGCAACTGGCCTTCGGCGCGTTCGACGGCTTCGGTGGCGACGATGGCGCGCTCCACCTGCAGTTCGGAGAGGACGGCGCACAGCACCTCGTCCACGGCGGGGATGCCGGCCGTGACGGCCAGGTCGATGCGGCGTGGCCCGGGGGGAATGGGCAGGCCCGCGTCCCCGATGACCAGCATGTCGCCGTGGCCCATGCAGGCGATGGCATGCGAGAGTTCGGCGTGCAGCAAAGCGCGGCGTTTCATAGCAATCTCCAGTCGGGTGGGCGGGGGGCTGGCGGCGA
>NZ_BAAJYS010000295.1:0-4236 GCF_057543315.1 Acidovorax sp. KPB24-07 | reverse complement strand
CTGCTGCTCGGCCTGGCGGATGTCGGGGCGCCGCGTGAGCAGGTCGGACGGCAGGCCCGCCGGCAGCGCCGGCATGGCGGGGGCGTCGGCCAGGCGCGACACCGTGGTGCCCAGGCTGTCGCGGATGTCCTGCGGCAGGGGCTGGCCCAGCAGCAGGGCCAGGGCGTTCTCGTCCTGCATGCGCTGGCGCCGCTGCTGCGCATAGGTGGCGCGGGCGGCCTGCGCCAGGCCTTCCGCCTGGCTGTTGTCCAGCTCGGAACTCACGCCGTTTTCCAGGCGCAGGCGCGTCAGCTTGACCGACTCTTCGCGCGTGCCCAGCGTGCGGCGCGAAATGTCGAGCAGTTCCTCGTCGGCCAGCAGGTTGAACCAGGCGGTGGCGACGGACGACACCAGGCTCAGCTGGGTGGACCGGCGGGCCTCCTCGGTGGCGAAATACTGCGCCAGGGCCTGCTCCTTCAAGGCGGCGATGCGCCCGAAGAAGTCGATTTCCCAGGCCGAAACCGCCAGGCCGACCTGGTAGCTGTTGGCATACGAACGCGTGGTCGTGTCGGGCTGGCGCGTCGCGTTGACGGCGGCGTTCACCGTGGGGAACTGGCCGGCGCGCTGGATCTGGAACTGCGCGCGGGCCTGCTCGATGTTGAGCGCGGCCACGCGCAGGTCGCGGTTGTTTTCCAGCGCGATGGCGATCAGCGTCTGCAGGCGTGCATCGGCGAAGTATTCCTTCCAGTCGATGTCCGCGGCGGCCTTGGCCGTTTCGGCGCCGCCGGCGGCCGCGGCGTTGGGGAACGCCTGCGGCACCGGAGCGGCGGGCCGCTCGTAGGTCGGTATGAAGCTGCAGCCTGCCAGCACGGCAGCGGCAGCCACCACGCTCAGCAGGGGGCGTGCGATGCGCGCACTAGCGCGCAGGGACGATGGATGGGGCATGGGGGTCTCCAGCGGATCGGTCGTCATTCAAGGTTTTCCGTGGCATGGCGGTGCTGGACCTGCTTGGCGTCGTGCTCCTGCTGGCGCTTGCTGCCCTTGAAGAAGGTGCGCACCAGCACGAAGAACACGGGCACGAAGACCACGGCCAGCACGGTGCCGGTGATCATCCCGCCGATCACGCCGGTACCGATGGCACGCTGGCTGGCCGAGCTGGCGCCCGAGGCGATGAACAGCGGCACCACGCCCAGCGTGAATGCCAGCGAGGTCATGATGATCGGCCGGAAACGCAGGTGGGCGGCTTCGAGGGCGGCCTCCAGTGCGCTCTTGCCCTCTGCCTGCAGGTCCTTGGCGAACTCCACGATCAGGATCGCGTTCTTCGCCGACAGGCCGATGATGGTCACCAGGCCGATCTGGAAGTACACGTCGTTCGACAGCCCGCGCATCAGCGTGGCCAGCAGCACGCCGAGCACGCCCAGCGGCACCACCAGCAGCACCGACACGGGAATCGTCCAGCTTTCATACAGCGCGGCCAGGCACAGGAACACCGCCAGCAGCGAGAAGGCGTAGAGGATCATGGCCTGGGAGCCGGCGAGCTTTTCCTCGCGGGACTGGCCCGTCCACTCGAAGCCGAAGCCGGGCGGCAGCTGGCCGGCCAGGCGCTCCATCTCGTTCATCGCATCGCCGGTGGTGAAGCCGGGGCCGGCATCGCCCGCGATCTTGATGGACGGGTAGCCGTTGTAACGCACCGTCTGCATCGCGCCCGTGATCCAGCGCGTGGTGGCGAAGGTCGACAGCGGCACCGTCTGGCCCTGGCTGTTCACGACCGGCAGGTCCAGCACCGATTCCGGGCGCATCCGCGCGGCGGCGTCGGCTTGCACCACCACGCGCTGCAGGCGGCCCTTGTTCGGGAAGTCGTTGATGTAGCTCGAACCCAGCGCGGTCGAGAGCGCCGCGCTGATGCTGTCGAAGCCGATGCCCAGGGCGTTGGCCTTGTCGCGGTCGATGTCGATCTGCATCTGCGGCGCATCTTCCATGCCGTCGGGGCGCACGCCCGCGAGGACTTTGCTCTGCCCGGCCATGCCGAGCAGCTGGTTGCGTGCCCCCAGCAGCGCTTCGTGCCCCTGGCCCGCGCGGTCCTGCAGCCGGAAGTTGAAGCCGGTGCCCGTTCCCAATTCGGGAATGGGCGGCGGGCTCAGCGCGAAGATGAAGGCATCGCGGATGCTGGAGAGGGCGCCGAAGGCGCGGCCGGCCACGGCCGAGGCCGCGTGTTCGGCGCCAGAGCGCTCGCTCCAGTCCTTCAGGATCACGAAGGCCAGGCCCGCGTTCTGGCCCTGGCCGGAGAACGAGAAGCCCGCCACGGTCACGATGTTCTCGACCTCGGGTTGCTTGAGCATGTAGCCCTCGACCTGCTTGAGCACCTCGCTGGTCCGCGACTGCGCGGCGCCGGGCGGCAGCTGCACGTTGGTGATGATGTAGCCCTGGTCTTCGTTGGGCAGGAACGAGGTCGGCAGGCGCATGAACACCACCGCCACCGCGCCGATCAGCGCGAGGTACACGATCATCATGCGGCCGCCGCGGCGCAGCATCTTGCTCAGGCCGCTTTCATAGCCGTGCGTGGCGTTCTTGAACGAACGGTTGAACCAGCCGAAGAAGCCTTTCTTCTCGGCATGGTGCTCGGGATCGATCGGCTTGAGCAGCGTGGCGCACAGGGCCGGCGTGAGCGACAGAGCGAGGAACGCCGAGAAGGCGATCGACGTGGCCATCGTGGCCGCGAACTGGCGGTAGATGTTGCCGGTGGAGCCGGCGAAGAACGCCAGCGGCACGAACACCGAGATCAGCACCACGGTCACGCCGATCACGGCGCCCGAGATCTGACCCATGGCCTTGCGGGTGGCCTGCAGCGGCGGCAGGCCTTCCTCGGCCATGATCCGTTCGACGTTCTCCACCACCACGATGGCATCGTCCACCACGATCCCGATCACCAGCACCATGCCGAACATGGTCAGCACGTTGATCGAAAAGCCCATGGCCATCAGCACGCCGAAGGTGCCCAGCAGCGCCACCGGCACCACGATGGTCGGGATGATGGTGTAGCGGAAGTTCTGCAGGAACAGGAACATCACGATGAACACCAGCACCACGGCTTCGATCAGCGTGTGCACCACCTTCTCGATCGAGACGGACACGAACTTGGAGGTGTCGTACGGCACCACGTAGTTCACGCCCTGCGGGAAGAACTTCTTGAGCTCTTCCAGCTTGGCCTTCACCGCCTTGGCCGTGGCCAGGGCATTCGCAGACGGCGTGGGCTGCACGCCCAGGCCCACGGCGTCCTTGCCGTTCAGGCGCGCGCTGGTGTTGTAGCTCTGCGAGCCCAGCTCGATGCGGGCCACGTCCCTGAGGCGGACGGCCGAGCCGTCCGTGTTGGCGCGCAGCACGATGCGGCCGAACTCTTCGGCCGACGACAACTGGCCCTGCACCACGATGGTGGCCGCCACGGGCTGGCCCGTCTCGGCCGGCAGATCGCCCAGGTTACCGGCGGACACCTGTGCGTTCTGCGCGCGGATGGCGGCGTTGACCTGGTCGAGCGACAGGTTGAAGCCCTTGAGCTTGGCCGGGTCCACCCAGATCCGCATGGCACGTTCCGAGCCGAACTGCGTGAGCGTGCCCACGCCAGCCACGCGCTGCAGTTCGGGAACCACGTTGCGCGCCGCATAGTCGTTCAGCGCCTCGATGCTCACGTCGGGGCTTTCCGTCGTGAGCATGGCGAACATCAGGAAGTTGGAGCGCGACTGCTCCACGCGCACGCCCTGCTGGGTCACGGCGCTCGGCAGCCGCGGCGTGGCGCGAGAGAGCCGGTTCTGCACGTCCACCTGCGCGAGGTCGGCATTGGTGCCGGGCTCGAAGCTCAGCACGATGCTGCCGGTGCCGTTGGCCTGGCTGGTCGTCTCGACGTAGGCCAGGCCGCTCGCACCGTTCATCTCGCGCTCGATGACGGCCAGCACGCTGTCCTCCAGCGTCTGGGCGTTGGCGCCAGGGTAGGCCACCGACACCTGGATGGTCGGCGGCGCGACGGCGGGGTACTGCGCGATCGGCAGCCGCGTGATGGAGATGGCCCCCATCACGATGATGAAAATGGTGATCACCCACGCGAAGATGGGGCGCTCGATGAAGAACTTGGCCATGTGCCGCGCTCCTTCTTATGGCTTGGCCGGGGCGGCAGCGGAAGCGGCGGACGCAGCGGGAGCCGCCGCAGAGGCGGGCGCACCGGGCGCCGCGGCGCCAGCGCCGCCGGCCTGCCAGGCCACGGCTGCA
>NZ_BAAJYS010000294.1:0-4251 GCF_057543315.1 Acidovorax sp. KPB24-07 | reverse complement strand
CGGCGGTGCCCGCCGTGCCGGTCCCACCACCGGCGATGCCCACCCCGGCCGCACCGCCCTTGCAGCCCGCGCCCGCCGAGCGCAAGGGCTGGATGGACCGCCTGAAGAACGGCCTGCGCAAGACCGGCAGCAGCATCGCCACGGTCTTCACCGGCACCCAGATCAACGACGCGCTGTACGAAGAGCTGGAAGAGGCCCTGCTGATGGCCGACACCGGCGTGAAGGCCACGCAGCACCTGCTGGACGACCTCAAGCGCCGCGTCAAGGACACCAAGACCACCGATCCGGCCGCCGTGAAGGCCCTGCTGGCCGAGGCCCTGGCCGACCTGCTGCGGCCGCTGGAGAAATCGCTGGTCATCGGCCGCTACACGCCCACCGTGATCATGGTGGCGGGGGTCAACGGCGCGGGCAAGACGACCTCCATCGGCAAGCTGACCAAGCACCTGGCCAACGAGGGCGCGGCGGTTCTGCTGGCCGCGGCCGACACCTTCCGGGCGGCGGCGCGCGAGCAGCTCGGCGTTTGGGCCGACCGCAACACGGTGGAGATCGTGAGCCAGGACGGCGGCGATCCCGCAGCGGTGAGCTTCGATGCCGTCACCGCCGGCAAGGCGCGCGGCAAGGACGTGGTGCTGGTCGATACCGCCGGGCGCCTGCCGACGCAACTGCACCTGATGCAGGAGCTGCAGAAGATCAAGCGCGTGGTCACCAAGGCGGATTCGACGGCGCCGCACGAGGTGCTGCTGGTGATCGATGGCAACACGGGACAGAACGCACTGGCCCAGGTGCGCTCCTTCGACGATGCGCTGCAGCTGACCGGCCTCATCGTGACCAAGCTCGACGGCACGGCCAAGGGCGGCGTGCTGGCTGCCATCGCGCAGGAACGCCCCATTCCGGTGTACTTCATCGGCGTAGGCGAGAAGCTGGAAGACCTGGAAACCTTCAACGCCAAGGAATTCGCGCAAGCTTTGCTGACTTGACCGACCGGCGAACGGAGTCCGAAGCCCCTTGCCACGTGTGCCGGGGGCTGGGCGACCGGGACGGATTGGTGCCATCCGGTGAATTGATTGTTCACAAAACGAAGTTTTTGGATTTTTTCGCTACTAATTCAATAGCACCATACCCTTTGAATTGCTGCGCCGACGCCCTTTTTTCCGACAATAACGCATCTCCCACGTCCTACGCCGGTGCGGGAACTAGTCCCTTAGCACTCCCTCATATGGAGTGCTAACATGAATGTCATGGAAGAAAGGATCTCTGGAATGACGCTTCAATCTGGAACCGCAGCCACCGCTCTGGCTCCCGCCAATCCTTGGGCGCTCATCCCCCCCTTGGGCAATCTGGACGCCTACATCTCGGCGGTGAACCGCCTTCCGCTGCTCACGGCGGAAGAGGAGCGCACGTACGCGCGCCAGCTCAAGGACAACAACGACGTGGATGCCGCTGGCCGCATGGTGATGTCGCACCTGCGTCTGGTGGTCTCCATCGCCCGCCAGTACCTCGGCTACGGCCTGCCCCACGGCGACCTGATCCAGGAAGGCAACGTGGGCCTGATGAAGGCCGTCAAGCGTTTCGACCCCGATCAGAACGTGCGCCTGGTGAGCTACGCCATGCACTGGATCAAGGCCGAGATTCACGAGTACATCCTGAAGAACTGGCGCATGGTCAAGGTGGCCACGACGAAGTCGCAGCGCAAGCTGTTCTTTAACCTGCGCTCGATGAAGCAGGGCTTCAAGGCCGATGCGGCCGCCGCCGATGCAGCCACCCACCGCGACACGCTCTCCGAGCGCGAAATCGATGCAGTGGCGCAGCACTTGAACGTCAAGCGCGAAGAGGTCATCGAGATGGAAACCCGCCTGTCGGGCGGTGACGTGATGCTGGACCCCTCGCCCTCCGATGACGGCGAACAGGCCTACGGCCCCATCGCCTACCTGGCCGATGGTGCCCACGAGCCCACCGCCATGATCGAATCGCGCCAGCGCGATGCCCTGGCCACCGACGGCATCGCCGCCGCCCTCTCGGGCCTGGACGATCGCAGCCGCCGCATCGTGGAAGAGCGCTGGCTCAAGGTGAACGACGACGGCTCCGGCGGCATGACGCTGCACGAGCTGGCCGCTGTGTACGGCGTGAGCGCCGAACGCATCCGCCAGATTGAAGTGGCCGCGATGAAGAAGATGAAAAAAGGCCCTGGTCGAGTACGCTTGACCGGCTGGCCACCCGCCTTAGCAGGCGGCCGGCATGGCGATAATCCCGAGCGCGCAATCCCCTGCGGATTGCGCGCTTTTTTCATGGGTGCGCCGGCTGCCGGTGCCCCCGATCTCCAAGGACACGACCCCCATGACTTTTCCTGCCGTTCGACGCCGCACGCTGATGGTGGCCCTTTCGCTCGCTGGCACTCTGGGCACGGCCACGGCCCAATCGGCACCCGGCGCACTGGAGACGCCGGGGTGGCCGAGCAAGCCGCTGCGCATCATCGTGGGCTTTCCGCCGGGATCGTCGCCGGACCTGACGGCGCGCACGTTCTCCGAGCCGCTGGCGCAGGCGTTGGGCCATCCGGTGATCGTGGAAAACAAGGTGGGCGCGGGCGGCAACATCGGCGCCGATGCGGTGGCCAAGGCGACCGATGGCCACACCATCGGCCTGTTCATCAACGGCAACCTGACCATCGCCAAGCTGCTCAACCCGGCCGTGCCCTACGACCCGCAGAAGGACCTCGCGCCGCTGAGCCTGGTGGGCACTTCGCCGCTGGTGCTGACCGCCCCAGCCTCGCAGCCGGACGTGCCGGCCCATGCCGATGCGCGCGCGTTTCTCTCAGCGGCGCGGCAGGCCGGCAGCCGCTGGAGCTACGGCACGCCAGGCGTGGGAACGGTGGGCCACCTGGGTACGGAACTGCTCAAGGCCCGCGCCGGCATCGCGCCAGTGCATGTGCCCTACCCCGGCTACCCGCAGGTGGCCACGGGCATGCTGGGCGGACAGCTGCAGATGGCGCTGCTGCCGCCTGCGCTCGCCCTGTCGCAGGAACGCACGGGCAAGCTGCGCCTCATCGGCGTCACCTCGGCCGGTCGCAGCACGCTCGTGCCCGGCGTGCCCAGCCTGGCGGAGGCCGGCGTGCCGGACCTGAACCTGGAGATCTGGAACGCATTCGCCGCACCGGCCACCATGCCCGCTGCGGTGCAGGCGCGGCTGTCGGCGCTGATCACCGACATCGCCCGCAGCCCCGACGTGCGGGCCAAGCTGTTCCAGCAAGGCTGGCAGGTGGCCGGGACCTCGCCGCAGGGGCTGGCGAACCGCATCCAGGCGGACACCGCGCTCATGGCCCGCGTGATCCGCACGCAGGGCATCCGGGCCGACTGACGCCCTGCCCCGGTGGGGTGCGCTGCGCCTCCACCGATGTTGATGCAGATCATGCCCCGCGGAGCCCGTGGCCGGCAGACTGGCGCCTTCGTGATTTCCAAGGCACGCCATGCAGCCCTTTCGCATCCTCGTCATCGGTGCCGGCCACACCGGCACCCCGCTGTTGCAGCAATTGCTGGCAGCGCCGTTCGTCTCCGTGCTCGGGGTGGCGGACCTGAACCTCTCCCTGCCCAGCATTGAGTTGGCGCGCAGCCACGGCGTGCCCGTGACCTCCGATTTCATGGGATTGCTGGCGGCGCACGGCAGCGCCGCGGACATCGTGATCGATGTGACGGGCCAGCCGGCGGTGCGTGACGCGCTGCGCCGGCACATGGTGGACACGGGCAACCAGCAGACGGTCATCCTGCACGAGACCATCGCGCTTTTGCTGATGTCGCTGTCGGCCGGCCAGCGCATCGAAAGCCGCCACGGCGAACTGGCCTACGCCTGAGCAGCCGGCCCGCTCCGTCCGTCACCATCGCAAGCAATTGCTATTATTTTTATAGCGATATGCCGGGAGAAATCATGCCCTGGAGGCCGTTTTCGTGCTGAGTCTGCGCACCCGGCCCCACGGCACCACGCCGACCGAAGAGGGCGCGCCCCTGCCTCCGTGCCACACCTGCGCCGGCCGCTCGCACTGCCTGCTCGGCCGGGCCCCGCGCGAGGTGCAGATGGCGGGCCGCGTGGTGGAGCGGCGCTTTCGCAAGGCCGAAACGCTGGCGCGCCAAGGCCAGTCCGCGCCGGTGCTGCAGATCCTCAAGGTCGGTACGGTGCTGCTACACCGCCGGGGCGCCGAGGGCATCGACCGGCCCGTGGGCCTGGCGGGCTGCGGCCATGCCCTGGGCACGACGGCGCTGTTCG
>NZ_BAAJYS010000293.1:0-4272 GCF_057543315.1 Acidovorax sp. KPB24-07 | reverse complement strand
CTGCTGTGCGCGCTGCTGGCGCTCAGCGCCCTGGGCTATGCCAGCAAGCCGTGGCGCCGGCTGCACCCGGTCGCCTACTGGATGCACTGGAACGCGGCGGTCCACGGCCTGCGCAGCGGCTGGGCCGACCAGGAGCGCCAGCGCAGCGCCCTGCTGGAGCGCGCGCGGCAGGCGACGCCCGCGGTCACGCGCCCCGGCCCGTCCACCGTGGTGCTGGTGGTGACCGACAGCATCAACCGCGACAACCTGGGCCTGTACGGCTACGCGCGCCCCACCACGCCGCGCCTGGAGGCGCAGCAGCGCGTGCTGGGCGAGGAGATGGCCGTGCTGCGCCATGCGTGGTCGGTCGATGCCAGCACGCTGCCGGCACTGGCCAACATCTTCGGCTTCGGGCAGCCGGGCCGGGCCGACGGGCAGCACGTGCTGGCGCTGGCCCGCGCTGCGGGCTACAAGGTCTGGTGGATGAGCAACCACGACGACGTGGCGATCGAGCAGCAGCATGCGCGCCTGGCCGACGTGGTGGACATGGTCAACCGCACGCCGGGCCGCGCGGGCGCCTCGCTGGACGGCGAGCTGCTGGACTGCGTGCAGGAAGCGCTGGACGACCCTGCCGAGCGCAAGCTGATCGTGGTGCACCTGATGGGCGCGCACCCGCATTACCGGCTGCGCTTTCCGAGCGGCGACAACCCGTTCGACGACCACGTGGACGCGGTCGAGGCGCAACTGGCCGGCCAGGGCCGCTCGGCCTGGGTGCGGCGCTACCGCCAGCAGTACGACGCGGCCCTGCTGTACCACGACTTCGTGGTGTCCGAGACGCTGCAGCTGGCGCGCGCCGGGGCGCGGCCGGGCGAGTCCCGGGCGTGGATGTATCTGTCCGACCATGGCCAGGAGGTCGGCCACGGCAGCGACCGCGCGGGCCACAGCCCCGCGACCGCCTCGGGCTACCGCATTCCCACGGTGATCTGGCGCAGCGCGGCGGCGCAGCCGGTGTCCGCCGCCACGGCGCAGCGGCCGTTCCGCGCCGACTGGGCGGCCTGGACCCTGGCCGATCTGCTGCACATCGGCTGGGCCGGTGCCATGCCGGAGCGCAACGTGCTGGACGACCGCTACCACTGGGTGGCTCCGGTGCTGCCCGTGGCGGTGCCGTCGTTTTCAGACTGAAGGTGCTCGGGCCAGCGCCATCCATCGCAAAGGATTCTGGCGTGCAGCAGGGCGAGGCCCTGAAGCGGCCTCACTCACTTGCCGCGGCCCAGCCGCCTGCGCAGACTCTTGTCACTCCATCTTCAACTTCTCACGGGAATTGTTTCTACCTCAGGAACTGGGTACCTCATTGATGAGTTTGCAATCATGGCGCGCAACACCGTAGGAACTTGCGAAGGATTGCATTTGAATTCTCCAAGGTTTGGATCAAAGAGCACCACACGGTTGTTCGCAGCACGCGCAGCGACAACGTGACCAGAGGCCGGGCAGTCGGGAGTCCGCCCCAAGATGATGACGTGTGCCAGCCCCTCCTGACTTAAATTGCGAGCAAGTGCGCCCAATGCGCTCTCTTCGTCATCGAGGACATCCACGCGCATCCGTTGGCCCCAATCGAGGTTCAATCCCATCTGCCGGATGCTTGCATCGAAAGGATGAATGCCGGTGCTGTAGTCAGCAGCGTCCATTCGATCTTGATGTTCACTTTGCATCTGACTTGCTTGTGTTGTCATCTCTTTCATGGAAGCCATGCGCGATTGCGCATCCTGCGAAGGTCGGGCCGCGATTTGGCGACACCAAAGTGCACTGAAGGCAACGCACGCTCCCGACTCATTGCTTTGGGATCCGATCTGAGCAAGCTCCACGGATTGGTGGAAGCTGGCTTTTCGATGGGCTTGCCAATCCCGTGCTAGCCCCGTGATTTCATTGGGGCCCTCCAAGGTGCGAGGCTGGCTCGAGCAAACGCCACCTTGCAGTACCCGCATGCGGGAGGGTGAGGGGATGCGACTACGGGGCGGCAAACCATCGATCCCAGACTCCAGCCGTTTCGTTTTTTTGCGGTGCGCCAAAAGATGTTTTTGCTATGCCATGAGGCGCAGAAGAGCCGGTTGTGGTCTTTGAAAAACTTGCGGTGCCATCAATCTTTCCCATTTTGCAAACCACTTTATTTGAGATAAGAAAGCAAGTTTTAGAGACATCTCTGACTTCGGGCCCCCTTTTGCGAACTTTGGGTCTTTAGGACGAAGTAAATTGACGCATTATTTGATTCGTACCCGATCAGCCGCTGGTGTGGCGTCAAGGCCAAACAGTGGGATGGAGATGCTCAGGGCATGCAAGGCGGGTGGCATTGTTTTATTTCGGAGTTGTCATGGGCTTACCTCACCTTTTCGCCGCAGGGCCGGGCGCGCGCTGGCTGGCCGCCGCCGGCATCGCCCTGCTGGGCGCCGCGCCTTTCGGTTCCGCCTGGGCGCAGGGCACGATCAAGATCGGCGAGATCAACAGCTACAAGGCCCAGCCGGTGTTCCTGGAGGCCTACAAGAAGGGCATGCACCTGGCGGTGGACGAGGTCAATGCCGCGGGCGGCATCGGCGGCAGGAAGCTCGAACTGGTCACGCGCGACGACAACGCCAACCCCGGCGAGGCCGTGCGGCTGGCCGACGAGCTGGTCTCGCGCGAGCGGGTGGACATCCTGGCGGGCAGCTTCCTGTCGCACATCGGCCTGGCGCTGTCCGACTACGCCAAGCAAAAGAAGCGCTTCTTCCTGGCCAGCGAAGCGCTCACCGACAAGATCACCTGGCACAACGGCAACGCCTACACGTACCGCCTGCGCTCGTCCACCCACATGCTGTCGTCGGCCCTGGTGCCCGAGGCGCTCAAGCTCCAGAAAAAGCGCTGGGCCATCGTGTACCCCAACTACGAATACGGCCAGTCGGCGGTGGACACGTTCAAGAAGCGCATGAAGGCGCAGCAGCCCGGCATCGAGTTCGTCACCGAGCAGGCCGCGCCGCTGGGCAAGCTGGACGCCGGCAGCGTGGCCCAGGCCATCGCCGATGCCAAGCCCGACGCCATCTTCAACGCGCTGTTCGGCCCCGATCTGGCCAAGTTCGTGCGCGAAGGCACCACGCGCGGCCTGTTCAAGAGCACCCCGGTGGTCAGCCTGCTGACCGGCGAGCCCGAGTACCTGGAGCCGCTGCGCGACGAGGCGCCCGTGGGCTGGATCGTCACCGGCTACCCCTGGTACAGCATCGACACGCCGGCCCACAAGGCGTTCGTCGCGGCCTACCAGGCCAAGTACGGCAAGGAAGACCTGCGCCTGGGCGCGCTGATCGGCTACGACACCATCCAGTCCCTGGCCGCGGGCGTGAAGCGCGCGGGCGGCAAGACCGATGCCGAGTCGCTGGCCAAGGCGTTCAGCGGCCTCCAGGTGTCCACGCCCGACGGCCCCATCGAATACCGCGCGATCGACCACCAGTCCACGCTGGGCGTGTACGTGGGCAAGATCGCGCTCAAGGACGGCAAGGGCGTGATGGTCGACTACCGCTACGTGCCCGGCGATACCCTGCTGCCGCCCGAGGCCGAGGTGCGCGCGCTGCGCCCCGCGCCCTGACGCGCCGGCCTGCCGATCGCCCGCGACCCCGCCGCGCCCCGTTCCGCCCGCGATGGATTTCTCCGGCTTCCTGACCCAGCTGCTCAACGGGCTGGCCGAGGCGTCGTCGCTCTTCCTGGTGGCGGCCGGCCTGTCGCTGATCTTCGGGGTGACGCGCATCGTCAACTTCGCGCACGGCTCGTTCTACATGCTGGGCCTGTACCTGGCGTATTCGCTGGTCGAGCACATGGTGGGACTTGCGGGCCTGGCCGGCGGGCCGCTGGGCTACTGGCTCGGCCTGCTGCTGGCGGCGCTGGCGGTGGGCGCCTTCGGCGCGCTGGTGGAGGTGGTGCTGCTGCGGCGCATCTACCGCGCGCCGGAGCTGTTCCAGCTGCTGGCCACGTTCGCGCTGGTGCTGGTGGTGAGCGACGCGGTGCTGTGGCTCTGGGGCCCGAGGAACTGCTGGGCCGCGCGCGCCGGGCCTGGCGGGCTCGATCGAGCTGATGGGCCGGCAGTACCCGGCCTACAACCTGTTCTTGATCGCCCTGGGCCCGCTGGTGCTGGGCCTGCTGTGGCTGCTGCTCACGCGCACCCGGTGGGGCACGCTGGTGCGCGCCGCCACGCAGGACCGCGAAATGCTCGGCGCCCTGGGCGTCAACCAGGCGTGGCTCTTCACGGGCGTGTTCGCGCTGGGCGCGATGCTCGCGGGG
>NZ_BAAJYS010000292.1:0-4275 GCF_057543315.1 Acidovorax sp. KPB24-07 | reverse complement strand
GGGGGGCGCCCGCTCCGGCGCGGGGCACGGCGGCGGTGGCCTTGAGCGCGGCCATGGCGTCGGCGGCGCTGAGGGTGAGCAGGCTGTTGTCGAAGCAGCCGGCCACGGCGGGTTCGGGCAGGTGGTGCAGCTCGCCGCGCCAGACGAGTTTCAGGCCGCGCTGGTGGGCGGCCTGTACCTGGGTGAGCAAGGCCGGATCGCCCAGCCAATCGTTGCGCACTTCGATCCAGGGCGCGCCACGCGGCGCCTGGCTCAGCAGGTCGGTGAGCAACTGCGGGGTTTGCGGGGACAGCAGCAGGGGGGGCGAGCTGGCGCTCCACAGTTCCTGCAAGGTGCGCAGCAGGTGGGGCGCGTCCACGAAGGCGGCACCGTCACTTTGCACATAGAGCTGCACGGATGCCAGGCGCCGCGCCTGGTTCCACAGTGGGCGGTAACCGAGGAGAAGGCTGCCAAGAACGGATTGGACCATGGGATGCGAAGGCGGCCGTTACCGCGCGGGCTCAGCCGATGTAGTTGAAGAGGGACAGCTTCTGCACCTGGGCATAGGACTTCAGGGCCGCTTCATACCCGACCTGGTTGTTCTGGAAGTCGGAAATGCCCTTGATCATATCGAGATCCTCCGCGCGCGAACGGTCGGCTTCGAGCTGCACGGCGCGCTTGTCCTGGTCGCCCGTGATGCGGTCGGCGCGGTTGAGCAACTCGCCCGCGTAGCCCCGCATGTTGTGCATGCGCTCCATGCCGATGTCGATGTTGTTCAGGGCCTGGCCCACGGCCTGCGAGGCCGCGCCGCTGGTGGTGGCGCTGCCGATGTCGCGGATGGCGCTGTCCAGCGTGCTGAAGATGCTGGCGCTGGGCTGCAGCGAAATGCTGTCGCCATTGGCGGGCGAGAGGCTGTAGGTGCCATCGACCTTCTTGACGGGCGTGCCGGTGATGTTGAAGCTCATGCCGGGGATGCCGGTCACGCCGATGCTCACCGGCTTGTCGGACGGAAAGTCGGGCACCGTCACGGGCGGGGACGACACGCCGGTGGTGGTGTTGGTGATGGTGTACGTGGCCGTCGTGGTGCCTGCCGTGGCGCCCGGGCCCACGCCGCTGAAGACGATCTGGTAGTTGTTGCCCGTGATCAGGCTGGTGTCGGTGGGCTTGATGCCGTCGGTGGTCAGCAGGTGGTCGGTCGAGCTGGTGGTGACGGCGGCGTTGTAGGCGCCGTCGCGCTGCGGCACGAACATGAAGGCCGATTCGCCGTCCAGCGACAGGGGCAGCGAGCTGTCGGTGCCCGAGCCCTGGCCGGGCAGGCCGGAGAAGGTGTAGTCGGGGCTGCCGGACTGGGGCCCGAGAAACGGCGTGAGCGCGCTGCCCAGGGCGCCCAGCAGCGGCATGCCGTTGCTGTCCTTGCGGTTGACCATGGAGGACAGCTGCTCGCGCAGGCCCTGCAGCTGGTTGGCGATGGTCTTGCGGTCGTTGGGCGTGAGCGACCCGTTGCCGGCGCTCACGATGAGCTGGCGGGCCTCCTGCACCAGGTCCACGGCTTCGCCCATGGTCGATTCGGCCTGGGCGATGGAGTTGCGCTGGTTCTCCAGCGCGCGCTGGTCGGTCTGCACGCGCGCCAGCCGGGTCATCGCGCGCTCGGCCTGCGCGGCGGCCACCGGGTCGTCGCTGGCGCGCACCACGCGCTTGCCGGAGGTGAGGTTTTCCTGCAGGTTGGACAACGCCGTCTGCCGCGTGCCCAGGTTGCGCAGGGCGTTGTCGTACATGTTGGCGGTGGAGGTGCGATAGAAGTTGGCCATGTCTTTCTCCGGCGCGGTTTATCGGCCCATCGTCTGGATCAGGCTGTCGAAAATGCTCTGGGCGATCTGCAGGACCTTCGCGGAGGCCTGGTAGGCCTGCTGGTATTGGATCAGCTTGGCGGCCTCTTCGTCCAGGTTCACGCCCGAGACGGCCGTGCGGTCCTTTTCGAGGTTGCCCGCGATGGTGGTGGACAGCTGGGCGGAGTTCAGCGCGCTCTGCGTGCGCGTGCCCACCTGCGCCATGAGGCCGGCGTAGCCGTCGCTCATGGTGGATTCGTCGAACATCTTCACGTCGCGCAGCGCGTTCATCGCGGAGGCGTTGCCGGCGTTGCGGGTGTAGGTGTCGCCGTATTGCGGATCGAGCGCATTGCCCACCGTGACGGTGTCGCCGGTGTTGGGCGTGCCCTTGAGCGTCAGTTCCCAGCCGTCGATCTGGATGGGCTGGCCCGGCGTGTAGGCCAGGCCCGCAGTGCCCGAGGGCGGCGTGGTGGAGCCCGTCACCGTGTAGGTGGTGGGCGGGCCGGCGGCGAAGCTCAGGCTCACGCCCGCCGGAATGGGAGGGGCGGTGAAGCCCGTGGAGGTCGCCTGCACGCTGGTGAGCTGCATCGACCCGCCGTTGGTCTTGCCCATGGCGGCGTTGACAGGGCTGGCCACGGCCAGGTCGCGGGGCGACAGCACCTTGGCCTGGATGTTCGCGGCCGTGGAGCTGAAGGGCTTGAACAGCACGCGCTCGCCGGTGGCGCCTGCGGCCGTCATGTTGAAGTTCAGCCCGTCGATCTGCTTGCTGGCCAGGTCGTCAGGTCGGTGAAGGCGGTGGCCTTGCCGTCGGACATGCGCACCACCTGGCCGGCCGGCGGCGTGGTGAAGCGCACTTCGTAGTCGGACGCGGCGAACTTCGTCGCGTCGCTGAACGACACCGTGCCCACGGCCGTGCCCTTGGTGTAGCCGGGCATGCTGGTAGGCACCGAGAACAGGTCCTTGCCGGCCTGCCCGTCGAGCGTGAGGCCCAGCTTGTGCTGGGCGTTCATCGTCATGCCGATGGACTGCGCCATGCGGCCGAGCAGGTTCACGCCCTCGGCGAGATCGGTGTTGTTGAAGCGCAGCAGGCCCGAGACCTCGCCGCCGCCGAGCATGTTCTCGTCCAGCTCCACGGGCGCGACGCCGGGGCGGTTGAAGAACAGCTTGGTCTGCCCGCTGCCGGGAAAGGACGTGGCCTCGCCCACGGACAGCTGCGTGGCGGTGGAGCCCAGCACCAGCGGCTGGCTGCCCGCGACGAACAGGCCCACGGTGCCGTCGTCGGCCTGCACCTGCGTGGTCTGCACGTACTGGTTGATCTCGCGGATGATCTGGTCGCGCTGGTCCAGCAGGTCGTTGGGCGATTGGCCGTTGCCGGTGGCGCGCGCGATCTGCTCGTTCACGCCGGCCATGCGGCTGGCCAGGCTGTTGATCGCGTTGACGTTGCTGTTGAGCTGTTCGGTGACGGTGTACTGGATCTCCGACAGCCGGTCGGCCGCGGAGCGCATGCGCCCGGCGGTCTCGTCCATGCGCGTGAGCACCACCGTGCGCGCGGTGATGTCGGTCGGGGCCGCCACCACATCGGACAGGGCGTTCAGCATGTCGGTGATCGAGGCGCCCAGGCCGCTCGTGCCGCCGCTGAACACGTCCTGCATCTGCGACAGGCGCTCGCCGCGCGTCTGGTCGGCCGCCTGGGTGGCGTTGGCCGCGGCGGCCTGCCGCGTGAGCAGCTCGTTGTGGTTGCGCAGGATGGTCTGCACGTCCACGCCCTGGCCGATGTAGCCGCCGCCGGTGAACTGGCCCTGCACGGTCTGCAGCGACAGCGTCTGGCGCGAGTAGCCGGCGGTGTTGACGTTGGCGATGTTGTGGCCCGCCGTCTGCAGGGCCACCTGGTTGGCGAGCAGGGCGCGGGCGCCGACGTTGAGCAGGCTCATGGAGCGCTTTCCGTCACGCCGCCGTGCGCGGCGAGACGCGCAAGGTGCTGTTGATGGCCCGGCTCAGCTTGCTGGCGTATTCGGGGTCGGTGGCGTAGCCCGCCTTCTGCAGCTCGGTGGCGTAGGCCACGGCGGAATGCGTCTTCTCGCGCGCCTTCTCGTAGCGCGGGTTGTCGTTGATGAGCTTGGCGTAGTCCTTGAAGGAGTCTTCGTAGGAGTCGTAGGCGCGGAACTTCGCCGTCACCTTGCGCGGCACGCCGCCGATGTACTCGGTGGTGGTGATCTCGGCGACCTTGCCCGTCCAGCCCTTGCCGGCCTTGATGCCGAACAGGTTGAAGGAGTTGTCGCCGTCCTTGCTGCGGATCTCGCTCTTGCCCCAGCCGGTCTCATGGCCGGCCTGCCCCAGCATGAAGCTGGCGGGAATGCCGCTTTCCTTGGCCACGCGCTCGGCCGCATCGCGGTGGTGCTGCACGAAGCTTTCGCGGCCCTTGGGCGCGGGGGGCGGACGGGTCGGCCGCCACGGCGGCGGCGCGCTGGCT
>NZ_BAAJYS010000291.1:0-4277 GCF_057543315.1 Acidovorax sp. KPB24-07 | reverse complement strand
CATCGGCGGGCACGCCGTGGCAGGTCCGGGAGCCCATCGGCCTCGGGCCACAAGGTGGCGCTCGTGCCCATCCCGCGCGGCGCGGCCGTGCTCAAGTACGGCCAGGGCATCGGCACGGCCACGGCCGACATCGCGGCCGGCGACCACGTGCACGTGCACAACGTGGGCATGGCGGCATCGAGCCACGGCCACAGCGCGGGCGCGGGCTACCGGCCCACGCCCGCTTCGGGCGCGCAAGGGCTGACCTTCGACGGCTTCGTGCGCGCCGACGGCCGCGTGGCCACGCGCAACTACCTGGGCGTGATCGCCAGCGTGAACTGCTCGGCCACCGTGTGCCGCCACATCGCCGACGCCTTCAAGGGCGAGGCGCTGGCCGCGTACCCGCAGGTGGACGGCGTGGTCGCCATCACCCACGGCAGCGGCTGCGGCATGGGTGGCAATGGCGAGGGGCTGGAACTGCTGCAGCGCACGCTGCGCGGCTACGCCAACCACCCCAACTTCGCGGGTGTGCTGGTCATCGGCCTGGGCTGCGAGGTCAACCAGATCGCGCCGCTGGTGGAGACGCTGACGGCGCGCGCGCCCGGCCTGTTCGCCACGCTCACCATCCAGGACGAGGGCGGCACGCGCGAGACCATCGCGCACGGCAAGGCCATCCTCGGTGACATGCTCGTGCAGGCCAACGCAGCGCGGCGCGAGCCGGTGCCGCTGCGGCACCTGGCGGTGGGCCTGCAGTGCGGTGGATCGGACGGCTACTCGGGCATCAGCGCCAACCCGGCGCTGGGCGCGGCGGTGGACCTGCTGGTGCGCCATGGCGGCACCGCCATCCTGTCGGAGACGCCCGAGATCTACGGCGCCGAGCACCTGCTCACGCACCGCGCCGCCACACCCCAGGTCGCGGCCAAGCTGCTGGAGCGCCTGGCCTGGTGGGAGCGCTACGCGGCGCTGCACGGCGGCGACCTGAACAACAACCCCTCGCCCGGCAACAAGGCCGGTGGCATCACCACCATCCTGGAAAAGTCGCTGGGCGCGGTCGCCAAGGCCGGCTCCAGCGGACTGATGGACGTGGTGGGCTACGCAGAGTCCGTGCGCACGCAGGGCCTGGTCTTCATGGACACGCCCGGCTACGACCCCGTGTCTGCCACCGGCCAGGTGGCCGGCGGCGCCAACCTGATCTGCTTCACCACCGGCCGGGGCTCCACCTACGGCTGCAAGCCCACGCCCTCGCTCAAGCTGGCCACCAACACGCCCATGTTCCAGCGCATGGCGCTCGACATGGACTTCGACTGCGGCGGCATCGTGGAGGGGCGCCAGAGCATCGCCGAGGCCGGCGAGGCGCTGTTTCGCCTCATGATCGCCACGGCTTCGGGCCAGCGCAGCAAGAGCGAGGACAACGGCCTGGGCGACAACGAATTCCTGCCCTGGCAGCTCGGGGCCGTGATGTGACGACGGACCGATGACCCACTCAATGGACGACGCCCTGATGCAACCCGACTCCCTTGCGCTCGATGCTCTGACCGTGGGCGAGCCCATGGCGCTTTTCATGGCCACCGCCCCGGGCGAGCTGCACGCCGTGGCCGACTACCGCCGCGCGGCGGCCGGCGCCGAGCTGAACGTGGCCACCGGCCTGGCGCGGCTGGGGCTGCGCACCGGCTACATCACGCGGCTGGGTGCGGATTCGTTCGGCCGCTTCCTGCGGGGCGAGATGGAGCGCGAGGGCATCGACCGGCGCCACGTCGCCACCGATGCCGCGCACCCCACGGGATTCATGCTCAAAACCCGCGCCGAGGACGGCAGCGACCCGCAGATCGAATATTTCCGCAAGGGCTCGGCCGCGAGCCACCTGGGCCTGGCCGATGCGCCGCAAGGCGCGTTCCCGGCGCGCCATCTGCACCTGACCGGGATCACGCCGGCGCTGTCGCCCAGCACGCGCGAGCTGGTCTTCCACCTCGCGCGGCAGGCGCGCGCGGCGGGCGCCACGATCTCGTTCGACCCCAACCTGCGGCCCCGGCTGTGGCCCTCGCCTGGCGCCATGGCCGAATGCATCAATGCCCTGGCGGCGCTGTGCGACACCGTGCTGCCAGGCCTGAGCGAAGGCCGCACCCTCACAGGGCGCGATACCCCCGGGGCCTTGGCTGACTTCTACCTCGCCCAGGGCGCGCGGCAGGTGGTTGTCAAGCTCGGGCCGGAAGGCGCCTTCTACGCCCAGCAGGGCGGTGCGCGGGGCACCGCGCCCGGGTGCCCGGTGGCTCGCGTGGTGGACACGGTCGGCGCTGGTGACGGCTTCGCGGTGGGCGTGGTCAGCGGCCTGCTCGAAGGGCTGGACCTGGCCCGCGCCGCGGCGCGCGGCAACGCCATCGGCGCGCGGGTGGTGCAGTTCCCGGGCGACTCGGACGGGTTGCCCACACGGCGGGAACTGGGCGACGGGGTCTGAGGCCTGCGCCTCGGGGACGGTCAGTGGCCTTTCATCGACAACTTGCAAAGGCGTATGGCCGAACGGGGATAGCCATTGCGAAGGCTCCAGGGACTGATGTGCCGGAGCACATGCGCTTTCAACTCGGCCAGTGCCGAGGGGGAGGGCGGCGACAGTGGGCTGGCCTGCCGCGCCTGGAACCCCGGCCGAGCGTACATGCGCAGGTTGCCTTCGTAGATGCCGTGGGGTTCCCGCACCGTGCGGTGCACGCCGAACCCGTTGCGTTGCAGCAAGGCCGTGAGGGTGGCCTCGCAAAAGTAGCTGCGGTGCGATACGTGAACCTGTTGCAGGCCGAGTCCGCGCCATGGCGCTCGGATGTCGGGCACCTCGATGACCAGCCATCCCTCGGGATCGATCAGCGCCGCTGCCCGCTGCAGCGCCTTCCCCGGATCCTCCAGATGCTCCAGGACATGGAACAGGGTGATCAGCCGGGGCCGGAAAGGCAGCACCGTTCCTTCGTCCAGGCCCCGGTCGAGGACATGCCCACCCAGTCCGAGCGTGTGCACGGCATGCTCGCGCTGCGGTCCCCCGGGCTCCAGTCCCAGATATTGCCCACAGCCATGGCCGCGGCAGGCATCGAGGAAAAAGCCCAGGCCTGCGCCGATGTCCAGCACCGAGTCGATCGGACCGATCACCGCGCTGATCTCGCTGTGCCGATAGCCGGCGATCATCCGGTAGTTCCACAGGCTGTGGGCGTCGGGCGGCTGCTTCATCAGGCGGGGATAGAAATGGGCATAGAACCGGTCCTGCGCCTCGCCCTGCAGCCCGCGCGCCAGATACACCAGGCCACAAGCGCGGCAGCTCGACAGGTTCACTGTCAGAAAGTAACGGTCACGGCGCCATATCAGATGGGGATCGTGCCCGCCGCAGGCAGGGCAGGGCAGTTCCACCAGTTGCTGGTTGAGACGCTGCAGATCGGCAATCAGTGCAAAGGGCTGGGTGGCTGGCATCGCATTCCGTGCGCCATGGACATTCGAAATCCGTTCGGAAGATTGCCTGGAAGGGGCAGCCTCGGTGAACGGTGCAAAACGCGGGCATCAGCGGGCGGGCTCCGCTGCCCCATTGCCTGCGGCCCATTCCTCGGCTTGCCAGCCGATTCCTGCACCTCCAAAGGACGGTGGAGTCACATTGGACGAACCGGTACTGTGCCTTGGCGGGACCGCGGTCACGATCGGCGAATGTATAGCAATATTGCGGGGTGGATACGGCGGCGCAGGCCATTTTTATGCAGGGTCTTCAGCCGCAGGTGTCCGTGCGTGACCGGCCGTTGCGGCCGCATGCCACGGACTCGCGGTCACTGTTCCGTGTAGTGGTAGGTCAGCCCGCCATCCACCGAATGGGTGCCGCCGGTGATGTAGCCCGCGTCCTCGCTCGCCAGGAACGCGACCAGCCCTGCCACGTCCTCCGGCACACCCAGCCGGCCCATGGGGATCTGCGCTTGCAGCGCCTTGAGCTTGGCCGGGTCGTTCAGCAGTTTTTCGTTGATGGGCGTGGCGATCGCGCCCGGCGCCACGTTATTGATGCGGATGGACAGCGGCGCCAGTTCGCTCGCCAGATTGCGCGCCAGCATGCGCAGCGCACCCTTGCTGGCGCAGTACGAGGCGAAGTGGGGGAACGCGATCTCTTCGTGCACCGAGCTGATGTTCACCACGGCGCCTCCGCGCTGCAGCGCGCGGCGGTGGCGAACGAAAGCCTGGGTGGCGAAGAACAGGCCCTTCACGTTGGTGTCCATCACCAGGTCGTAGTCTTCTTCGGTCACGTCCCAGAAATCGGCATGGCGCTCCACGCCGGCGTTGTTGACCAGGAT
>NZ_BAAJYS010000290.1:0-4282 GCF_057543315.1 Acidovorax sp. KPB24-07 | reverse complement strand
GCCCGCAAGACCGCCGCCGCGGCGCGCCCCAGGGCCCCCAAACCGCCGGCCGACTGACGATCCGGGCGGTGCGGCCGCCCTGCAGGAAGCGGGCATTCCAAAGGATTGCCTATTCCTTGCATGATGCACTGCAACACCGTGCGGACGGACCACCTCGGTTAGAGTGGGTGAAAGAGACAACCACCCACGCACCGGGAGGCCGCCGATATGGTGAAAAAAGCGCCGCGCCGCACTGCCGAGCGCATTCTGGAATCCACGCTGGAGCTGTTCAACCGCTTTGGCGAGCCCAACGTGTCGACGACCGCGATCTCCGCCGAGCTGGGCATCAGCCCGGGCAATCTCTACTACCACTACCCGGCCAAGGACGAGCTGGTCAACGTGCTGTTCTCGCGCTACGAGGCGGCCCTGAACGAGCTGCTGGATGCGGCCGACAGCGTGCGCGACGTGGAAGACGCCTGGTTCTTCCTGCACACGCTGTTCGAACTGATCTGGCAGTACCGCTTCCTGTACCGCGACCTGAACGACCTGCTGTCCCGCAACCGCCGCCTGGAGACCCACTTCCAGACCCTGCTCGGGCGCAAGACCCAGGCCCTGCGCACGCTGCTGGGCGGCATGGAGCGCACCGGCGCCCTGCGCCTGGGCACCCGCGATGCCGGCTCCATGGCCACCAGCATGGTGGTGGTGCTGACCTACTGGCTGAGCTTCGAATACGTGAGCGATCCGCGGCACGCCCTGGAGCCCGAGAGCGCGCAGAGCGCCCTGCTGCGGGGCGCGCACCATGTGCTGGACCTGCTCATGCCCTACCTGGAAGACAGCCAGCGCGAGCACCTGCAGGCGCTGAGCGGCGCCTACAGCACCCAGGCCCTGGCCGCCTGACCGACCCACCCCACCCCGAGGAGACGCACCGTGAAGCCCTGGACGCCCTTCCCGTACTCCGACGCCTACCCCTTCACCGCCGCTTCGGTGCGCAGCCAATGGAAGCGCCTGCATGCGGGCGATGCCGAGCCCTGTCCGGACGATGCCGCCGTGCTCGACGCCTGGGTGCTCTTTCACCGCGGCGCCTTCGAGGAGGCGGCCCGCGCCGGGCTGGCGGCCGGCGGTGCCGGGATCACCGTGGCCAACAAGGCCACCATCGTCTATGCGAATTACCTGGAGCCGCACGAGGACCGGCGCCTGGCGCTGCTGACCGAAGCGGCCGAGCGGGCCAGCGAGCAGATGCGGGCAGAGCCCACCAACCCCAACGCCTGGTTCTGGCATGCCTATGCCATCGGCCGCTACAGCCAGGGGATCAGCGTGGCCAAGGCCATGGCGCAGGGCCTGGGCAGCCGCGTGCGCAAGACGCTGGAGCAGGCCATCGTGCTGTCGCCCATCCATGCCGATGCGCGGCTGGCGCTGGCCGTGTTCCATGCCGAGATCATCGACAAGGTCGGCGAGATGGTGGGCAGCATGACCTATGGCGCCCGCAAGGCCAGCAGCCTGCGGCTTTTCGAGGAGGCCTTCGCCATCAACCCGGACTCGGTGATCGGCAAGATCGAATACGCCAACGCGCTGCTCATCCTGGAAGGCGACCAGCGCATGGGCGACGCCACGCGCCTGTACGAGGAAGTCGCCACCACCCAGCCCGCCGATGCGCTGGAGCGGCTGGGCGTGGAACTGGCCCAGACCGAACTGGCCGAAGGCTAGCCCCCGCCTTTCAGCGGCGGTCCCGGCCCTCGTCCCGCTCCGCGGCGGTCTTTGCGAAGCGCTGTTCGGCGATGGCCAGCAGGCCGTCGAAGATCAGGTTCTCGACCAGGTCGAACGGCCGGGTCATGCTGGGCGCCATCTTCCAGCCCGCGCCGCCGGTCATCATGCAGGCGGGCGCTTCGCTGCAGTGCTGCGTGATGTGCTGCACCATGCGCTCGACCGCGCCGGCGATGGCGTAGGTGCCGCCGCTCGTGAGCGCATCGCTCGTGTTGGTGGGAAACAGGCTCACCTCGCCCGTGGGCACATGCAGGCCCGCCGTGCCGGATTCGAGCGCCCGCAGCATGATCCCGTGGCCGGGCAGGATCAGCCCGCCCAGGAAGCGGCCCTGCGCGTCGATCGCCTCGACCGTCACGGCCGTGCCGACCATCACCACGATCAGCGGGCGCGCCGGGCCCTGCGACAGCAGGCGATGGCGCGCGCCGATCATGGCCACCCAGCGGTCCGAGCCCAGGCGCGTGGGATGGTCGTAGCCATTGACCAGGCCGGCCTCCTGCGCGGACGACACCACCCACTGCGGCAGCACGTCCCACAGCTCCATCTGCTCCATCACGCGGCGACGCACGGCGTCGCCCGCCACCACGCAGCCCAGCATGCGCTCGGGCACGGGCAGCCCGGCCCACGAGCTTTCCGCCAGCCGTTCGATGTTGTCCAGGAATTCAGCGCCGTGGGCGAGCACTGCGGCGCCCGGCTGGGGAGCGTCGTACATCGCCCATTTGAGGCGGGTGTTGCCGACGTCGATGGCCAGAAAAGTCATGCGGGATTATCACGAGTTTTACAAATCGCCTTGACGCGCATGTTTACCCGCACGCGACACGCGGACTCTGCGGCGCCGGCTCGCGGATATCGCGGCACGCGGCACCGCTTGCGGGAGCTGCCTGGCCCTTCGGGCGGCTGTCCGACACGGGCCGGACTGGCGATGGCGCTACAGTGGCCGGTCCGATCCACAGACCATACCAAGGAGCCAGCACATGGGACTTTTCAGCTTCATCAAGGAAGCCGGCGAAAAACTGTTCGGCGGCAAGGATGCCCAGGCCGCAACGGCGGCAGCCCCCACGCAGGACGAACTGAACGCCAAGGCGGGCAAGGCCATCGAGACCTACATCGCCTCGCAGAACCTCGGCGTGAGCAACGTCCAGGTGGCGTTCGCAGGCCCCGAGGGCAAGGTCACCGTGAAGGGCGAAGCGCCCACGCAGGCCGCCAAGGAGAAGGTGACCCTGTGCTGCGGCAATGTGGCCAGCGTGACCAGCGTGGACAACCAGATGTCCGTCACGAATCCCGAGCCCGAAGCGCAATACCACGACGTGGTGCGCGGCGACACCCTCTCGGCCATCGCCAAGAAGTTCTACGGCGACGCCAACAAGTACCCCAAGATCTTCGAGGCCAACCAGCCCATGCTGACGCACCCCGACAAGATCTACCCCGGCCAGAAGCTGCGCATTCCCGCGCTCTGACCGTCCGTCAAAGCGCGCTGCGGCGCGCGCCTCCCAACGGGCCCTCACGGGCCCGTTTTCGTTGCGGCAGGCGCGGCGGCGGGCGATGGCAAGGCAGCGAGCCCTTCGCGCTCAGCCCTGGCGCCACGGCAGGCCGCGAAAGCGCCAGCCGCCCTTCAGATTGCGGTGGCCGTTCTCGTCGGGGTCACCCTCGAAGCCTTCCAGAATGTTGTACGCCTTGAGCCCCAGCTCCGTGGCGCGCCGCGCGGCCGCCACCGAGCGCACGCCGCTGCGGCACAGCAGCACGGCCTGGCGACCCGGGGGCACGGCGGCGAGGATGGCGGCGTCGTACTGGGGGTTGGGCGCCATGCCGGGCCAGTGCTTCCAGGGCACGGCAACGGCGCCGGGCACGAAGCCGACCCAGTCGCGCTCGGCATCGGTGCGCACGTCTACCAGCACGGCCTGGCCCGACTGCACCCATTGCCATGCGAGCTGTGGCGACACATCGCCCGCATAGCCTTCGGCCGGCTGCGGACCGCCGTCCGGAACCGTGGAGGGAGCAGCGGGAGCGGAGGAAGAGGAAGAAGCTTTGGAAGTCATGCGCGGCATTTTGTCAGCACCCGCAACCGGGCCGCGCGGGCTTTCAAGCACTGGCGCCAGGGGCTTGGGCGCGGCGTCAATCCCAGGGCGGCGCGGGTTCGTCGCGCAGGCGCCCTCGCAGGTCGGCGTAGTCGGGCACGACGCTGCGCACGGTGTCCCAAAAGCGCGGGCTGTGGTCCATCACCCGCAGGTGGGACAGCTCGTGGGCGACCACGTAGTCGATGACCGCGGGGCGGTAGTGCAGCAGCCGCCAATTGAGGCGGATGGAGCCGTCGCTGCGCGCGCTGCCCCAGCGCGTCTGGGCGCTGGACAGGCGCAGGCTGCTCCAGCGCACGCCCAGCAGCGGCGCGAAGTGGTCCAGCCGCGCGGTGAAGCGCTGGCGCGCATCGCGCATGAGCCACGCCTGCACCGCATCGCGCACCTGCGCGGGCAAGGCGGCGCGGGGCAGGCCGATGTGCAGCTGGCGCTCGCCCTCGGCCCCTCGACCAGCGCGCCGCCCGTGCCGCGAA
>NZ_BAAJYS010000289.1:0-4297 GCF_057543315.1 Acidovorax sp. KPB24-07 | reverse complement strand
CTGCTGCTGGCCTCGCGCCCGCAGCCCCGTCGCCCTTGCGGCGCACCGTCGGCTCTGCGCTGGGCAGTGCGCTGCTGGTGCGGGCCGCCAGCGGGCGCCAGGGCCTGGCCAGCGTCCTGCGGTACCTGCCGCTGGGCCGGCGCTGGTAGGGCACACGCCCGGCGCGGCGAAGCGAAGCGGCTGCCTCAGGCGTTTTCGTCCCGCTGCGAAGGCGCGGTGCGGCACAGGTAGTTCTCCAGCAAGGTGACCAGCTCCGGGGCGAAGCGGGGGTCGCCGAGCAACTTGGGCCGCTCCGCAGTCACGGTGTGCACGACCGCATGCGCGGCCACGCCCACCAGGTAGGTCGCCAGGTCCGGGTCCGGCACGTTCTGCATGAGCGGCCGGATCACCTCCACGAATTCCCCCCGCAGCTGGTGCTTGTCTTCTTCCAGGCCGCGTACCGTGCGGGGCAGTTCGTCGTAGATGGCTTTGTGCACGGCGGGCGCGGCGCGGTGCTCCTCCACGATCATCTCGACGACCACCGTCAGCGCCTTTCGCAGGGAGGGCTGCTCCGGCAGGACCTGCAGCGCCTTGCGCAGGTCAGAGCGCGTCTCGACGGCATGCCGCCGCTGCAGTTCCGCGATCACCGCCTCCTTGTTCGGAAAGAACTGGTAGAGCGAGCCGATGTTCACGCCCGCGCGCTCGGCGATGGCATTCGTGGTGAATCCTGCCCAGCCCACCTTGGTCAAAATGTAAGTCGCGGCTTGCATGATGGCATCCACGGTGGCGCGCGAGCGCGCCTGGACCGGGATTTTGCGGGGCGTGGCAGCGGTTTTGCTTTTGCGCGGGGACGGCATGGGAACGCGAGTTTCGGAAATAAAAGCTTTAACTTACGATTTAAAGCATGAAAACACAAGACCTGCTGCATCCCTGGGATGCCTTCCAAGCCGCCAACCGCTTTCGCCGGGCGATCCGCCGATTCCGGCCCACACCGATTCCGGAAGCGGATGTCCGGGCCCTGCTGCGCGAGGCCACCTTCGCCCCGTCCAGCGGAAACATGCAGCCGTACGAGCTGCACTGGGTTCGCACCCCGGCCGTGAAAGCCCGCCTCGCGCAGGCCTGCAACGGGCAGAAGGCGGCGGCATCGGCCGCGGATTTCGTCGTCTTTGCCGCCAGTCCCGCCATCGGGCGGCGCACCGCCCAGGCGCAGCTCGACCATGTCGAACGATCGACCGTGCTGGGGCCGGAATCGAAGGCCTACCACCGCAAGCAGATCGGCATGTTCCAGCGGATCCTGGGTACGGGCTCGTCGGTGCTGTGGTCGCCGTGGCTGCTGCTGGCCGCCTGGGCGCGCCCCACGCTGTCGCTGCTGCCCGTGGGGCACATCGGCGGGCGCCAGTGGGCCGCCCGCAATGCGATCTTTGCGGCCCAGACCCTGCTGCTGGCCGCGGCGGCGAAGGGCATCGATTCGTGCCCCATGGAAGGCTTCTCCGCGTCCGCGGTCGCCAAGCTGCTGGGACTGTCGCGCGGCACGGTCATCCCCCTCGTTGTGGCGCTGGGCTACCGCGCCGATGACGCCCGCGTCGAGGATCGCTGGCGCCTGCCTTTGGAAGAGTCGGTCTTCGCCCATTGACCGGCAGGGTGGGCAGCCACGCGGCCGGCATGCTCCGTGCCGTGCCGTGCCGTGCCGTGCCGTGCCGTGCCAGGAGCCGGTCCGCCCGCCTTCGGGATGCTCGTCAGTATGGTCTGTCGAAATTTTCAATAACGCATCCGTGTTGCGTTATCGGATCTAGAATCTGCTGTTGCAACTCGGTTGCAGTAGTAAATAAATTCACCTTCGGCCATCCTCTTCCCCTTTTAAACTGCGGCACCTTTCCCTGTGATCCCGCCGTGGCGCTCTGCCCCGGCCGCCGGCGGCCTTGGCATCCGCACGGCTCGCGCGCATCGGGGCCTGCCTTTTACACCGTCCACGCCGGCCTGGCTCTCAAAGGCCGCTCCCTGTCTTTTTCCATCCCATCATGCGACCGCTTTGCCCGACAGCTTCCCTCTGGTTGACCCCTTTGCTGGCGCTGTCCGCGCCCGGCGCCATGGCCCAGGAGGGCGGCAGCACCGCCGCGCTGCCCACGGTGGTCGTGAAGGAGCAAGCCACGCCGGGCGCGCTGGACCAGCCGGCCGAGGGCGCGTCCCGCCTGGGCCTGTCGGTGCGCGAAACGCCGGCGTCCATCGACGTGGTCTCGCGCCAGGTGCTGGGCGAACGCGGGCTGCGCACCGTCACCGAAGCGGCCCAGGCCGCCGTGGGCGTGACGGCCGGGGACTTTCCGGCCGAGCCCAGTGCGTTTTCGATGCGCGGCTTTGCCAACAGCCAGATCAACACGCTCTACAACGGCATCAAGATCGGTCCGCCCAACATGACCTCGCGCGTCATGGACACCGCCAACCTGGAGCGCATCGAATTCCTGAAAGGCGCGGCCTCGCTGATGTCGGGCGAGGGCGCCTCGGGCGGGGCGGTGAATTTCGTCACCCGCGCGCCGCACCGCGGCCCGGTCCAGACCGAGGTCGAGACGGCGGCCGGCTCGTTCGGCGAGCGCCGCGTCCGCATGGGCTCCGGCGGCACCACCGCCTGGAAGGACCTGGATTACCGCATCGACCTGAGCGGCTCGGACAGCGACGGCCCCGTGCAAGGCACCCATCAGCACAACCGCCACCTGTCGGGCGGGCTGGACTGGCATGTGCGCCCCGGCCTCAAGTTCTTCGTGGCGGCCGAGGTCAAGCGCGACCGGGGCAGCAGCTATTGGGGAACGCCGCTGGTTTCCGCCGCCGCGCCCGGCATCGAGCCCGAGGGCGGCGTGGTGTCCGGCACCTACACGTCGGGCTTCAACGGCAGCGCGCTCGGCCCGGTCGCGATCGACCGGCGCACGCTGCGCACCAATTACAACGTGCTGGACAACCGCAACGACGCGCGCGAAACCTGGCTGCGCACCGGCATGGACTGGCGCATCGACAGCGCCTTCACGCTGCGCACACAGATCTACCGCTACACGGCCACGCGCACCTGGTTCAACAACGAGATCGCCGCGTTCAACGCCGGCACCGGCCTGGTGGACCGTGAGCGCTTCTACGTGGCCCAGGACCAGACCTCGGTGGGCCAGAAGACCGAGCTGCAGTGGGACGGCCAGATCGCCGGCCGCGACAACCGCTGGGTGGCGGCGCTCGAATACAGCGACCTCGACCTGACCCGCCCCGGCGCGGCCAATTTTCCGGGTGACAGCGTGAGCCTGGTGAACCCCGATCGCGGCACCTACGGCCCGCTCACCCGGCAATGGCAGACGAGCGGCGTGCGCAACACGGTGCTCGCGCTGGAAGACCGGTTCTCGGTTGCGCCGGGCTGGACGCTGCTCGGCGGACTGCGGCACGAATCCATCGAGCTGTCGCGCACCTCCACCGATGCCGCCGGTACGCCGCGCGCCGGCTTTCCGTTCGACAAGGCCTGGCACCCGACCACGGGGCGCATCGGCCTGACCTGGACCCCAGCCGCCGGTACCACCGTCTATGGCCAGTACGCCACGGGCGCCGACGTGGCGGCCAACAACCTGTTCCTGCTGCGCGGCACGCAGCCGCTGGACCTGACCCGCACGCGCAATGTGGAGGCCGGGATCAAGCAGTCGTTCTGGCAGGACCGCGGCGAATGGACGTTCGCGGTGTACGACACCGAGCGCCGCAACGTCTATGCCGCGCAGGGCGGGCAGTCGCTGGCCGTGGCAGGGGCGCTGCAGTCGCGGGGCGCCGAGGCCTCGGTGGCGCTGCGGCCCGATGCGCACTGGAGCCTGTGGTCCAACCTGGCGCTGAACCGCACGCGCTACCAGGACTACGCGCTGGCCGGTGGCGGCTCGCTCTCGGGCAACACGCCGCCCAACGCCCCGCGCGTGGTGGCCAATGCCGGCGTGGGCTACCGCTTCGTGGCCGGTGTGCCGGTGCAGGTATCGGCCTCGCTGCGGCATGTGGGCGAGCGGTTCCACAGCGATGCGAACACCGTGCGGCTGGCGGCCTACACCGCGCTCGACGCTGCCGTGGCCGTGGACGTGACCCGCGGCGTGCACCTGACCCTGCGCGGGCGCAACCTGACCAACCGCGTGTATGCGGCCTGGGCCGATCCGTTCTACCCGGACCAGATCCTGCTGGGCGCCCCGCGCAGCTTCGAGCTGGCCCTGCGCTGGACGCTGTGACATGCAGGCGCTGCTGCGGGCCGAGGGCCTGGGCTTTCGCACCCCGCAGGGGCGCCCGCTGCTGCACGGCGTGAACGCCTGCGCGGCCCGCGGCG